>JBBAQJ010000019.1:0-24936 GCA_040400365.1 Polynucleobacter sp.
TTTTATTACGGTTTCTTTGCCACGCGTGCGCGATTTCCGTGGAATCTCCGGTAAAGCGTTTGATGGCCGTGGCAACTACAACATTGGCGTTAAAGAACAAATTATTTTCCCTGAAATTGAGTACGACAAGATTGATGCATTACGTGGTCTCAATATTAGTATTACGACCACCGCTAAAACCGATGAAGAAGCTAAAGCATTGTTAGCGGCGTTTAAATTTCCATTTCGCAATTAAGAGGCAAACGTGGCAAAACTATCTTTAATTGAGCGTGAGAAAAAACGCGCTAAGTTGGTTGCAAAATTCACACACAAGCGCGCTGAGCTCAAGTCGATCATTAACGACACAAGCCGCAGTGACGAGGAGCGCTACGAGGCCCGTTTAAAGCTGCAATCATTGCCGCGTAATGCGAGCCCTATTCGTCAACGTAATCGTTGTTCATTAACCGGTCGTCCACGTGGCACCTTCCGCAAATTTGGTTTAGCGCGCGGCAAGATCCGTGAGATTGCTTTCCGTGGCGAGATCCCCGGTTTAACCAAGGCCAGCTGGTAAGCGGCGAAAGAATTTAGGAGAACCCATGAGTATTAGTGATCCAATCGCCGATATGTTGACCAGAATTCGCAACGCGCAAGCGGTGCAGAAGACCTTGGTTACCATGCCGTCGTCCAAATTAAAAGTAGCTATCGCTAAGGTCTTAAAAGATGAGGGCTACATCGATAGTTTTGAAATCACCGGTGAAGCAGCTAAGCCAGTATTGAAGATTGATCTGAAATACTATGCTGGCCGTCCTGTGATTGAACGAATTGAACGAGTTTCAACCCCTAGCTTGCGCATCTATAAAGGACGCCATGACATTCCTGAGGTCATGAATGGTTTGGGCGTTGCCATTATTTCAACCCCGCAAGGTTTGATGACCGATCGCAAAGCACGCGCATCCGGCGTTGGCGGCGAAGTCATCTGCTACGTGGCTTAAGGAGAGAACGATGTCTCGAGTTGGTAAGTCTCCCATTACAGTGCCAAAAGGCGCTGAGATCAGTATCGCAAACGCGTTGTTAACTGTGAAGGGCCCATTGGGAACTCTCACCCACACCGTACATCCTAGTGTTGGCCTTGAGCATAAAGATGGTGTCATTACGGTTGCCATCAAAGACAACTCGCCAGAAGCAAATGCATTGTCTGGAACGACTCGTGCATTGGTTAATAACATGGTCGTTGGTGTGACTCAGGGATTTGAGCGCAAGCTAAGTCTTGTTGGAGTAGGGTATCGTGCGCAGGCACAAGGCAATTCTTTGAAATTGCAATTGGGCTTCTCGCATGAAATTAACTATCCACTCCCTACTGGCGTGAAAGCGGAAACCCCCTCGCAAACTGAAATCATTATCAAGGGTGCCAATAAGCAACAAGTTGGTCAAGTGGCTGCGGAAGTTCGCGCCTATCGTTCCCCAGAGCCATACAAGGGCAAAGGTGTGCGTTATGTTGACGAAGTGGTTCACCTTAAAGAAACCAAGAAGAAGTAATTAAGTAAAGCCGAGATTCGATATGAACAAAAACGAAACAAGACAAAGACGTGCGCGTCAAACCCGTATCAAGATTGCTGAGCTATTGGCTCATCGCTTGACGGTCATTCGGAGCAATTGCCATATCTCTGCCCAGGTCTATAGCCCATGCGGTAGCAAGGTGGTTGCCGCGGCCTCGACCATGGAAAAGGATTTGCGTACTTCGGTAAAAAATGGCGGCAATAGCCAAGCGGCACAAGCGATTGGCAAATTAATCGCCGAACGTGCAAAGAAGGCTGGCGTTGAAAGCGTCGCGTTTGATCGTGCGGGACATCGTTATCACGGCCGTATTAAGGCCCTTGCTGAAGCTGCGCGTGAAGCCGGCTTGAAGTTCTAAGAAACGGTTTAGGAAAAAATTATGGCAAAAATGCAAACCAAAATTCAGTCTGAAGAGCGCGATGATGGTCTACGCGAGAAGATGATTGCAGTAAATCGCGTGACCAAAGTAGTTAAGGGCGGCCGTATCCTCGGCTTTGCTGCCTTGACAGTCGTTGGCGATGGCGATGGACGAATTGGAATGGGTAAAGGCAAATCGAAGGAAGTTCCCGTTGCTGTTCAAAAAGCAATGGACGAAGCACGTCGCAAAATGATTAAGGTTCCCCTTCGTAAGGGAACATTGCAGCATTCTGTGATTGGTCAGCATGGTGCGTCGCGTGTTCTGATTTCTCCTGCCAAAGAAGGTACTGGCGTGATCGCAGGCGGTCCAATGCGCGCGATTTTTGATGTAATGGGTGTGACCAATGTGGTTGCAAAGTCCCTTGGTTCAACGAATCCCTACAACATGGTTCGTGCCACATTGGATGGTTTGAGCAAGATGAGTACGCCTGCAGAAATTGCTGCGAAGCGCGGAAAGTCGGTTGAAGAAATTTTGGGTTAATAGCCTGTAATCGAAAGTAAAAGATGGCAAATACACAATCAAATTCAAAGGTCAAACTTCAGCTAGTGCGTAGCTTGATCGGGACACGCGAGAGTCACCGTGCCACGGTTCGTGGTTTGGGCCTTGGTCGCCTGAACTCAGTTTCAGAGTTACAAGATACCCCGGCGGTCCGGGGAATGATTAATAAGGTTTCATACCTTGTGAAAGTGATCGGGTAAAGCAATGCAATTAAATACGATTAAACCCGCCGAAGGTGCTAAACGCCCACGTCGCCGTGTAGGCCGTGGTATTGGTTCGGGTCTTGGTAAGACTGCTGGTCGTGGTCACAAGGGCCAAAAGTCGCGTTCCGGCGGTTTTCATAAAGTTGGTTTTGAGGGCGGTCAAATGCCCATGTATCGTCGCTTACCCAAGCGCGGTTTCATTTCTTTAACACGTCGTTTTGTTGGTCAGGTAACCCTCGCAGATCTAGAGCGCATCGGTTTGGCTGAAGTAGATCTAGTTGCCCTCAAGCAGCATGGTCTTGCTGGTGAGCAAACGAATGCTGTCAAAGTGATTAAGACTGGTGAAATTAAGCGCGCGGTTACCTTAAAGGGATTGACTGCAAGTGCTGGTGCAAAAGCCGCCATTGAGGCTGCTGGCGGCAAGGTGCTCGCTGAGGTTTAAAGCAATTTATGGCGCTCGGTTCCTCTAACGTCTCTAGTTTGACACCATCTGGAAACAAGTATGGCGACTTACGTCGCCGCTTGATTTTCTTGGTATTGGCGTTGGTTGTTTTCCGTATTGGTGCTCATATTCCAGTGCCTGGTATTGATCCTGATCAGTTATCAAAACTGTTTAGTGAGCAAAAAGACGGTATTTTGGGAATGTTCAATTTGTTTTCAGGCGGGGCTTTATCTCGCTTCACGGTGTTCGCTTTGGGCATCATGCCGTACATCTCGGCATCGATCATCATGCAATTGATGACCATTGTGATTCCTTCACTTGAGGCGATGAAGAAGGAAGGCCAAGCTGGTCAACGCAAGATTACCCAATACACCCGTTACGCAACTGTGTTTTTGGCAACCTTTCAAGCGATTGGAATTTCTGTTGCGCTTGAGTCTCAACCTGGCCTTGTGGTTGATCCTGGCCTCATGTTTCAGTTCAATACGGTTGTAACCCTTGTCACCGGCACGATGTTTTTAATGTGGCTCGGTGAGCAAATTACTGAACGCGGCTTGGGTAATGGTATTTCCATCATTATTTTTGCCGGGATTGTTTCTGGCTTGCCAAGCGCATTGGCTAGTCTTTTAGAGTTGGTTCGCACTGGCTCCATGAGCATTCTCTCAGCGATTTTTATCGTATTGATCGTCATTGCAGTGACATATTTTGTTGTTTTCGTAGAGCGTGGTCAGCGCCGTATTTTGGTGAACTACGCCAAACGTCAGGTTGGCAATAAGATTTATGGTGGTCAGTCTTCCCACTTGCCTTTAAAGCTGAATATGGCCGGTGTTATTCCTCCCATCTTTGCTTCATCGATTATTTTGTTTCCAGCCACCATTGCCGGTTGGTTTACTGCAGGCGAACCAACCAATATGGTGAGTCGTATCGTCAAAGATTTAGCGGCAACCTTGGCTCCTGGCCAACCGGTTTACATCATTTTGTATGCTACTGCCATTATTTTCTTCTGCTTTTTCTATACTGCGCTGGTTTTTAATAGCCGCGATACGGCCGATAACTTGAAAAAGAGCGGTGCGTTTGTTCCAGGTATTCGTCCGGGTGATCAAACTGCCCGCTACATCGATAAGATTTTGGTCCGATTAACTTTAGCTGGCGCAATTTATATGGTTTTGGTGTGCTTATTGCCCGAGTTTCTGGTTTTGAAATACAACGTTCCTTTCTACTTTGGTGGAACATCGTTGTTAATTATTGTGGTGGTTGCGATGGACTTTATGGCTCAAGTGCAATCATTTGTGATGCAACAGCAGTACGGCTCTCTGATGAAGAAAGCCAACTTTAAGATGGGACCCACTCTCTAAGATGCCTAAAGACGATGTAATTCAGATGGCAGGGGAAATTGTTGAAAACCTCCCCAACGCTATGTTTAGGGTGAAGTTAGAGAATGGGCATGTGGTACTAGGTCATATTTCTGGGAAGATGCGGATGCATTACATCCGAATCCTGCCAGGAGATAAGGTAACTGTGGAAATGACCCCATACGATTTGACGCGCGCAAGAATTATCTTCCGTGCTAAGTAAGGATTATTAAAGAGGTGAATGATGAAAGTATTGGCATCCGTTAAATGTATTTGCCGCAATTGCAAAATCATCAAGCGTAAGCGCGTGGTGCGTGTGATCTGCTCGTCCGATCCACGCCATAAGCAGCGTCAAGGTTAATTCGGTTAAGTAGAGGAATTTATATGGCACGTATCGCTGGGGTAAATATCCCAAATCATCAACATACTGTGATTGGTTTAACCGCCATCTACGGTATTGGTAAAGCACAAGCTCTCAAGATCTGTGAGAACACGGGTGTTGCAATCGATAAGAAGGTTAAAGATCTTACCGATGCCGAGCTAGAGAAGCTTCGTGATGAAGTGGGCAAGCGCACTACAGAGGGTGATTTGCGTCGTGAAGTCACCATGAACATCAAGCGTTTAATGGACTTGGCTTGCTATCGCGGCATTCGTCATCGTAAAGGCTTGCCAGTACGTGGCCAGAGAACGAAGACCAATGCTCGTACCCGTAAAGGCCCCCGTAAGGCTGGCGTTGCACTCAAGAAATAATTAGGAACTGATATGGCAAAAGCACAACAAACCGCCGCAAACGCAAGTGCACAACGCGCTCGCAAAAAGGTCAAAAAGAACGTCGCTGATGGCATTGCTCACGTGCATGCATCGTTTAACAATACCATTGTGACCATTACCGATCGTCAAGGAAACGCCTTGTCATGGGCAACTTCCGGCGGTCAGGGATTTAAGGGTTCGCGCAAGTCAACGCCATTCGCAGCTCAGGTTGCAGCGGAAGTGGCTGGCAAGGCAGCAATTGAGTGTGGGATTAAGAATTTAGAGGTTCAGATTAAGGGCCCCGGTCCTGGTCGTGAGTCTGCAGTTCGTGCATTGAACTCGTTGGGCATCAAGATTGTTGAGATTCAGGATGTGACCCCGGTCCCACACAATGGTTGCCGCCCTCCAAAGCGCCGCCGTATCTAATTTTTGCAGTACCAAGCCGCTGGCTTTGCCAGCAATTGTTTAATAAGCCCACCGTTCGTTGGTTGTTACAGCGAACTCACCTCGGTAACCATCGAGGCATAGAAAGGAAGAAATCGTGGCACGTTATTTAGGCCCTAAAGCCAAACTATCTCGTCGGGAAGGTACCGACTTATTTTTAAAGAGCGCTCGCCGTGCTTTATCGGATAAGTGCAAATTAGACAGCAAGCCAGGACAGCACGGCCGCACCTCTGGTGCTCGTACTTCCGACTTCGGTAATCAGTTGCGTGAAAAGCAAAAGGTAAAGCGGATTTATGGCGTACTCGAGCGTCAGTTCCGTCGCTACTTTGCTGAAGCTGAGCGTCGCAAAGGTAATACTGGTGAGACTTTATTGCAGCTGCTTGAGTCCCGTTTGGATAATGTGGTCTATCGCATGGGCTTTGGTTCAACCCGTGCCGAAGCGCGTCAGCTGGTATCCCACGCAGCAATTACGGTGAATGGCCAAGTGGTCAATATTCCATCCATGCAAGTTCGTCCTGGCGATGTGATTGCTATTCGTGAGAAGGCAAAGAAGCAAACCCGTATTCAAGAAGCTCTGAATCTTGCTACGCAAGTTGGCGCAATTAATTGGGTCAGCGTTGATGCAAGTAAGCTCGAGGGAACGTTCAAACAAGTACCAGATCGCGATGAAATCAGTGGTGATATCAACGAAAGTTTGATCGTCGAATTGTATTCACGCTAATACTGCACCTCTTAAGGAAAAGATATCTATGCAAACAAATTTGCTTAAACCAAAAATCATTTCTGTTGAAGCACTCGGTGCAAACCAGGCTAAGGTTGTGATGGAGCCATTTGAGCGTGGCTATGGCCACACGCTTGGTAATGCATTACGTCGTGTTTTGTTGTCTTCTATGGTTGGCTTTGCTCCAACCGAAGTAGCCATTGCAGGAGTTGTTCACGAGTATTCCACCTTAGACGGCGTACAGGAAGATGTTGTTAACCTGCTCCTCAACCTAAAGGGCGTTGTCTTCAAGTTACAGTCCCGTGATGAAGTGACCATCAATTTGCGTAAAGAGGGTCCTGGTGTTGTGTGTGCCAAGGATATTGACCTTCCGCATGATGTTGAAATCATCAACCCTGAGCATGTCATTGCACATTTAGCAGCTGGCGGTAAGCTCGATATGCAGATCAAGGTTGAAAAGGGTCGTGGATACGTACCAGGCAATATGCGTCAGTATCAAGATGAAGCGACTAAGCTGATTGGCCGTATTGTGTTGGATGCCTCATTTAGCCCGATTAATCGTGTTAGCTATGCGGTTGAGTCTGCGCGTGTTGAGCAACGCACCGATTTGGATCGTTTAGTGATGACTATTGAAACCAATGGCGTGATCTCTCCTGAAGAGTCAATTCGTCAAGCGGCAAGTATTTTGGTTGACCAGTTGGTCGTATTTGCCGCCCTAGAGAGCAGTCAAGTGAGCGGTGAGTTGGCTCCAAGTCGCTCGACCATGGTTGATCCCTTGTTGATGAGACCGGTTGATGACTTAGAGTTGACCGTTCGTTCAGCAAACTGCTTGAAGGCTGAGAACATTTATTACATCGGTGATTTAATTCAGCGTACTGAAAATGAATTACTCAAGACACCTAACCTGGGTCGCAAGTCCTTGAATGAAATTAAGGACGTATTAGCAGCCCGTGGTTTAAGTCTTGGGATGAAGATCGACAGCTGGCCTCCAGCGACTCTCGGGCAATAATTAGAAAGGAAGCATCATGCGTCATGGTAATGGCTTACGCAAACTAAATCGCACCTCATCGCATCGTTTAGCGATGTTGCGCAATATGTCGAACTCACTGATTGAGCACGAGGTCATTAAAACAACCCTGCCAAAGGCAAAAGAATTACGGATGGTCGTTGAGCCTTTGATTACCTTGGGTAAGAAAGATAATTTGGCTAATCGCCGTTTGGCATTCAATCGTCTGCGCGATCGTGAAATGGTGAGCAAACTGTTTACTGAGCTTGGCCCACGTTATGCAACTCGACCAGGTGGTTATCTTCGTATTCTGAAATTTGGTTTTCGGCACGGCGACAATGCGCCAATGGCACTAGTTGAGTTAGTCGACCGCCCTGAAGTCGAAGAAGCCCCTCAAGAAGAGTCTGCAGCAGCATAAATTAGCATCGGGTATAGTTAAAGCCAGGCTTAGGTCTGGCTTTTTCATTTAACCCATTGCTGAACCATCCCCTTTGTATGGATTCGATACTGATCGTGACCACGACTTTGCCAACGATGGAGGCGGCTAAATTATTGGCACAGCAATTAATCGATAAGCATTTAGCAGCCTGTGTGCAGATTCAGGATGGTGTGCAATCGATTTATCGATGGGATGGAAAGGTTTGCAATGACACCGAAGTTCTATTAAGTGCCAAAACAGCAACGACCCAATGGAAGGGTATTGAGGCATTTATTAAGGCCCATCACCCTTATCAGTTACCAGAGATCATCGCCTTAAAACCAGCTGAATATTCCCAAGCGTATGGGCGCTGGGTGAATGAGGAGACAAAGCCATGAGGCGAATTCAGTATGGCTTGGTGCAACTCTTATTGTTTCTACTATCGAGTATCGCATTATCTAGTTTAGTAAGCGCTAAAGAATTTCTTCCTCCAGAAAGGGCATTTATTGTGGAGGCAACATGGCTTGCCAATACCAATGAAATTGCCATTGAGTACCGACCAGTTTCGGGTTACTACATTTACCAGGAGTCCTTGCAGTATCGGCTGTTCATCAATGACAAGCCAAGCGCTCCCAAGAGTATTCAAATTCCTAAAGGGGTTGAAAAGTTTGATGAGACCTTTGGAAAAAAAATGGAGATTTTTCCAAAACCATTCGAAGTTCTCCTTGGGTTGTCACAAGTGCCACAAAGCGGCATTCGCCTAGAGATTGATTTACAGGGTTGTGCTGACGGCGGCATTTGCTACCCACCGATGACCTATCAATACTTTATTGCAGCTCCAGGCGTTCGAGTTGCACCCATCCCTGAAGGTGATGCAGCACCAATACGGATTGCGGATAAAAATTCAGAACCATTTAGCCTCAGTGGTTTATGGAGCGGGCGCGATGATGTCGCATCGATTAAAAGCTATTTAGAGAATGCCAAACCGTTTTATCTATTGATCGGATTTTTTATTCTTGGGATTGCCTTGGCATTTACGCCCTGCGTATTGCCGATGCTCCCGATTTTGAGCAGCATTGTTTTGGGTCGACAAGATGGAAGTCCAATTAGTAAGGCGCGATCGGCTTATCTTGCCTTGGCTTACATTTTGGGTATGGCCTTGTTGTATGCGTTAGCGGGGATTCTCACGGCCGCATTGGGAAGCGGCGTGCAGCGCGCCTTACAAAGTCCTATTGCCCTCATTTTGTTTGCTCTCCTTCTATTATTTTTGGCCGGCAGCTTATTTGGTTTATACGAGCTAAAGATGCCCCAAGGATGGCAAACCAAAGTCGATCAATTGGCCGGGCGACAAAAGGGCGGAAGTATTGTCGGGGCTTTTAGCCTTGGCGCAATTTCAACTCTGGTTGCAAGCCCTTGTATTACGGCACCCTTGGCGAGTGTTTTAGGCTTTGTGGCACAAACCGGATCGATGGCGCTTGGTGGGGGTCTACTATTTGTGATGGCCTTAGGGATGGGATTGCCCTTATTACTCATTGCATTGGGCGCTAGAAGTTTCTTGCCACAAACTGGCGCCTGGATGATGTGGTTGCAGCGCGCCCTCGGATTCGCGCTAGTTGCCTTAGCTATTTGGATAGTATGGCCAGCAATTTCTGTCGTAACTGGTAACCAAACACAAATAACGACTCGCACTGAAAAACGAATTCCTCCGAATTTGGTATTTCAGGTTGTGCGTTCGAGTGAAGAGCTCGAGCGTATTTTGCAAAAGGCAAAGGCTGACAATAAACCGGTCATGCTCGATTACTACGCCGATTGGTGTATCTCTTGCAAAGAGATGGAAGCCATTACCTTCACCAATTCTGAGGTTACTAATGCGTTGAGCCGTTTTGTATTAGTCCAAGTTGATGTCACCATTAACAATCAACAAAGCCAAACATTATTGAAGCAATTTGGTTTGTTCGGCCCTCCCGCAATTTTGTTTTTCAATGGGGCCGGTGAAGAACAAAAGCCTCTGCGAGTGGTGGGTTTTATGGCGCCCAGTCGTTTTCTTGAGCGCTTGCACGAGTTAGGCGCTAAATAATCCTAGCGTTTGAGTAAACGTGCGGCCTCAAGCGCAAAATAGGTCAAGATACCATCTGCTCCGGCACGTTTAAATCCGAGCAGTGACTCCATCATGACCGCATCATGATCAAGCCAGCCATTTTGAGCGGCAGCCTTAATCATGGCGTATTCGCCACTGACTTGATAGGCATAGGTCGGGTAGCCGAAGGCTTCTTTGATGCGATATACGATGTCGAGGTAGGGCATACCAGGCTTTACCATCACTAAATCAGCACCCTCGCTAATATCTAAGCCAACTTCACGGATGGCCTCATCGCCATTAGCGGGATCCATTTGGTAGGTTTTTTTATCCGCCTTGCCAAGATTACTTGCTGATCCAACTGCATCTCGGAAAGGGCCATAAAACGAAGAAGCGTATTTGGCGGCATAAGCCATGATGCGCGTATGAATTAATCCTTGATTTTCAAGGGCCGTACGAATCGCCCCAATTCGGCCATCCATCATGTCTGATGGAGCAACCATATCCACACCTGCTTGGGCATGGCAAATCGCCTGCTTCATGAGGATCGCGACGGTCTCATCATTCAAAATCCGCTGCTGTTCATCAAGTACGCCATCTTGACCATGGCTCGTATAAGGATCGAGCGCGATATCGGTCATGATGCCAAGCGTGGGGAAACGTTTTTTGAGTTCCATCACTGCACTTGGAACAAGCCCCTTCGGATTAAACGCTTCGGCACCGTCGTTGGTCTTTAGTGATGCATCGATTACAGGAAAGAGGGCCATTACTGGGATACCAAGTGCTACGCATTCTTCAGCCACATGAAACAAGCGATCGAGCGACATGCGCTCAATACCTGGCATCGAGTTGACCGCTTGGGTTTGATTGCTTCCAGGTAATAAGAAAACGGGATAGATTAGATCGTCAACCCGCAGATGATTTTCTTGAATGAGACGACGTGACCAATCATCACGACGCATCCGACGGGGGCGATAGGCGGGATATTGAGACATGCAAATACTCTCTAATCAGGATGGGTTTAGACGGTGTTCTGCTCTGGAAAAAGCCATTGTTGAATAAGTGTATCGCTTTCCAGAAGACCGACCCGTTTTGTACTGGAGAACAGTTGGGCCGAAATCTGGGCGGGGGCAAATTGCTTAATTTGTTCAGAGATAGCTTGTAATAGGGCGCGGTTTTCTGAGAAGGTTTGTTTATCTGACTTACTTAGCAAAATATGGATGGGTTTTTGGGTCACGTTAAACCAGGCAATCATCTGTTCATCAAGTTCTGTTAAACCCCGTCGGGCATCCACAATTAATATCAAACCAACCAAATTTTTACGGGTTTGGAGGTAGCGGCTCAAGATCTCGTTCCAGTGGGAGCGGGTTGCCTCACCGACTGCGGCATAGCCATAGCCTGGCAGGTCGACTAAATACGCGAGCAGCTCATCTTTGGCATAGATCCCAAAATAGTTAATGTGCTGGGTTCGGCCCGGGGTTTTGCTCGCAAAAGCCAGGCGCTTTTGATTGCATAAGATATTGATTGCACTGGATTTTCCGGCATTGGAGCGACCCGCAAAGGCGATCTCAGGCAGGTCGCCCTGGGGAAGCGTTTGCAGCTCATTAACCGTGGTAAAAAAGCGGGCTTGGTGCAGTTTAGACATGAATGGAAGCTATTGTAAAATCACATGAATTTCGTTTGAACATTTCAAAGTAGGCTAGGTACCCATAATGCGCTATAGCAGCAAATTCTCAAAATTAAATATCTCTGCCCTCATGGCTGTTTTAGTTAGTAGTTTTATACCGTTCGCTTACGCGGCTGAGCCTGCAAAAGCAGATGCTCCTGCAATGACCACCAGCGCCCCAACTCCGGCAGTGATGAAGGCGGATGCTGTTGCTGGCGATGCCCTCTATAACAACGGTGATCCAAAGCGTGGTGTCGTCGCCTGTGTTGGCTGCCATGGACCAAACGGAAATAGTGGAGTCGCAACTTGGCCAAAGTTATCTGCTCAGCACATTTCCTACACGGTCAAGCAACTTAAAAATTACAAAGATGGTACTCGTATGAATCCCGTCATGATGGGAATGGTGGCAACGTTAACCGAGCAAGACATGGCCAACCTAGCGGCTTATGTAAACAAGCAAGAGCCAAAATTGGGTGTGGCCCAGAATAAAGACACGATTGCTCTTGGCCAACGGATTTATCGCGCAGGTATCGCTGAGAAAGCTATTCCAGCATGCTCAGGATGCCATAGTCCCAATGGCGCTGGTATTCCTGCTCAGTACCCTCGTTTAAGTGGTCAATGGGCCGATTACTCGACCTCCCAATTAATTGCGTTCAGAGAGGGTACGCGCAAGAATAGTGTGCAAATGAGTACGATTGCTGCCAAGATGTCCGACGTTGAAATGAAAGCGGTGTCCGATTACATGGCTGGGTTGCGCTAAGCTAATTACTTCGGTAAATTAGCTCGATCCAATCGTTCGCTCATTCGCAAAGAGGCTATTTACAGCCTCCCGTTCTCTGACCAGGTGTGCTTGATTGCCATCAACCATCACTTCTGCTGGTCGTCCCCGGGTGTTGTAGTTTGAGGCCATCACAAATCCATAAGCACCTGCCGACAAAATAGCCAGCACATCACCTTCTTGAACGGTTAAGGCGCGATCTTTGCCTAACCAGTCGCCTGATTCGCAAACAGGGCCAACTACGTCATAAGTGAATGCTTTACCGCTTCTACTTTTGATGGGAACGATTGCATGATAGGCATCGTAGAGGGCTGGACGCATCAAATCATTCATAGCCGCGTTCACAATACAGAAGTTTTTATCTGCACCGGTTTTCAGATATTCGACTTGAGTCAATAGCACTCCCGCATTTCCGACTAGGGAGCGACCGGGTTCTAAAATGACATCCATATGTCCAAAGCTACGCTCATCGATGCGATTGAGTAGGGTGTTCGTAAACTCTGTGATATCGGGCGGTGCATCCGAGCCATAGTCAATTCCAAGACCGCCGCCTAGATCAAGATGATGAATGACAATGCCTTCACGCTTGAGCTGTTCAATTAAATCAAGTACCTTATCAAGGGCATCGAGGTAGGGCGCGGCATTCGTGATTTGAGAACCAATATGGCAATCGATGCCAACAATATCAATATGGGGCAGCAGCGCAGCCTCGCGATACGTTTTTAGAACTTCAAAATAGGCAATCCCAAATTTATTATCTTTGAGACCCGTGGAAATATAGGGATGGGTTTGTGCATCTACGTCAGGGTTCACGCGCAATGACACCGGGGCACGAAGACCTAAACTCTTAGCAATTGAATTAATTCGATGCAGTTCGGGGACGGACTCAACGTTGATGCACTTTACGCCAACCGAGAGGGCAAACTTAATTTCATCGGCTGATTTGCCGACCCCAGCAAAAACCATACTTTTTGGATCAGCGCCGATATGAAGGGCGCGTGCGAGTTCACCGCCACTGACCAAATCAAACCCAGCCCCTAATTGCTTTAACTCATCCAAAACGGCAAGATTGCTATTGGCCTTAACTGCATAATGAATTCTGGCGCGCCGACTCCCGTTTGCGCGGATGCAGGCAACATCATAGGCACGGTATGCCGTGCAAATTGCATGCTTACTATAGACATACAGAGGGGTGCTGTATCGACTCGCTAAAGCAGATAGCGAAACACCTTCAGCAAACCATTCTCCATGGTGTTCGGTAAAGCCAGTTAAGGATGGAATGGAGTGCGTCATTACTTTGGCGAGCTCGTATTAGTGGGGGTGGATATGCCTGATTCTTTAGGTGGGTACAGGGTGCCTTTGGGTTCCGGCTGGGTGGGTGCCGGTGGAACGGGCGGTGGATTGGGTAAAAACAAAGGCCCTCTAACCCCACATCCAACGAGGAACATGAAAGCAACGCAAACTGGAATCTTAACTACAATCGATATCATCTGTTTAATCACCGGAATTTGAATATAGCATGCAGAACACCCCTTCATCCCAGATTGACAAAATTGACGATAAGCAATTTCATCAACTGGCAAGCCATCTGTTGCAATCGATTGAGCTGTCGCTGGAAAAGGCCGATGAGCGTTTAGATCTCGACCTTGATATTGCACGTCAAGGGGGCAATGTGATTAATATTGTTTTTCGGGATCGCAGTGTGGTCGTGGTCAATACCCAGCCGCCCCTGCATGAAATTTGGGTGGCCTGTAAAGCCGGAGGGTTTCATTATCGTTGGGCCGGAATGATGAATCAACCACGCTGGCTGGATACAAAAACAGGCAATGAGTTGCTCGCCGATTTATCCCGTTTTGTGAGTGAACAAGCAGGGCAGGCGGTTCAGATTAGCTTGCTTGATTAGTTGCTAAAACCTGCTCAATAATCGCATCATCAACCGCTTCAATTTTTGCTTTTCCAATTCTCTCAAGGGTGATGTAGCGAATTTCTCCGCCCTCGGATTTTTTATCGATGCGCATGAGATCAAAGAAGCGGTCATTTCCAAGTTTTGGCGCACAATCGGGCAAACCCATTGCCGCAATGAGTTTTTTGATGCGACTTACTTCATCGGCATTTAAATAACCTAGACGAGAAGATAAATCGGCTGCCATCACCATTCCGCAGCCTACCGCCTCGCCATGCAGCCATTCCCCATAGCCTAAGCCGGATTCGATGGCATGGCCAAAGGTGTGACCAAAATTTAGGATGGCACGAATACCAGATTCTTTTTCGTCGGCAGCCACTACTGTTGATTTAATTTCGCAAGAGCGCTCGACCGCATGACTCATGGTGCTACTGTCGCAACTTAATAGCTCTTGACGGTGCGCTTCAATCCAATCAAAAAATTCAGCATCGGCAATCGCCCCATGTTTAATGACCTCAGCCAAGCCAGCTGATAGCTCTCTTGGTGGGAGTGATTTGAGGGTATTGAGATCAGCAATGACGGCGACCGGCTGATGAAAAGCGCCAATCATATTTTTACCAAGCGGATGATTAATCCCGGTCTTGCCGCCTACCGAAGAGTCAACCTGAGCTAATAAAGTGGTGGGCACTTGAATAAATCGAATGCCACGCATAAAGCTAGCCGCTGCAAACCCCACCATATCACCAATCACGCCACCACCGAGCGCAATCAACACCGATTTGCGATCAGCCCCATACGTTAATAAAGCATCAAAGATTTTCTGTAAGGTAACCCAGTCTTTATAAGACTCCCCATCGGGCAGGACAATCTCATGAACCGACTTAGCGTCGCCTGAAATGGTTTGGATCAAGGATTGGCTATAGAGAGGGCCAACGGTTGTGTTGGTGACCACAAATACAGATTTGCCGGCAATCCAAGGCTTAAATAGTTCTGGCTTTTTGAGAAGCCCTGAGCCAATGTAGATGGGATAGCTGCGCTCACCGAGGGATACATTCAGAGTTTTCATGGGGCTAATTCAAGTTGCATGAGTAAAGAGCTTACGAGTTGATTGACGCTTGGTTTGCCAGTCTCAATAATAAAGTCTGCGATTTCGCGATAGAGTGGATCGCGAATGGCATATAAGTTTTCTAAGATCGCCTTTGAGTCACCATGTTGCAACAGGGGGCGACCCTCACCTCCCTTGGTGCGATGCCAAAGCTCAATCGGATTGGCATGCAGGTAAATGACCGTACCACGTTCAGCTAGCACCTTACGGTTCTCTGGGAGCAGTACTGCGCCACCACCGGTGGCGAGCACAATCGATTGCTCGCGGGTTAGCTCGTCAATGATTTGTGCCTCGCGTTTACGAAAACCCGCTTCACCTTCCATCTCAAAAATGGTTGGTATTTTGACCCCACAGCGCTCTTCAAGTGCGTGGTCAGAATCGATAAAGCGTCGCTCGAGTTTGCGGGCAATTAATTTCCCGACCGTTGATTTGCCAGCCCCCATTAGCCCAATAAGAAAGATATTGGAATTTTCAATGTCCATAGCATCATTCTATTCGGGTTTATCTAAGATAGTGGGTGTTAGAAAGACGAGAAGTTCGGTCTTGTCTCGCAGGGTTGATTGATGTTTAAACAGATGCCCGATCAAGGGAATATCACCCAAGAGCGGGATTTTGACGGTGTCATCACGCTCCGTCGTTTGATAAATACCACCCAAGATGACCGTCCCGCCATTCTCAACACTGACTTCGGAGCTCAGATTCTTAGTATCGATGGCGTAACCTTGTTCCGTCTTCATACCTACACTATCTTTATTAATGGCAACCAATAAAGAGACTTTGCCATCATGATGAATCTTGGGAATCACCTCGAGACGTAAGTTCGCTTTACGAAACTGAATTTTGTTGCCCCCATTTGAAGAAGAGGTTTGGTACGGCAGTTCGGTACCCTGTTCGATCGTTGCTTTCACCATATCGGCGGTCATGATGCGGGGGTTGGATAATATCTTGCCCTGCCCATCACTCTCAAGAGCACTTAATTCAATATCGAGTAAACGGGTGGCGTTTTTACTAAGGAGAGTTGCTGCTGCAGTCACCGGCTCAAATCCACTCAGGCCACCAGCGCCAAGTGGCGATCCCAGTGCAAACGAACTTTCAACCTCACTGTTTCCCCTCGGCGCATTCTCGGGTTGTGAGCGCAAGCCAAGTTTGGCACCCAGATTGCGTGCAAAGCGATGGTCAGCTTCAACAATTCGGGCCTCAATCAAAATTTGTCGGGGTGTGCCATGATGCTCGCCACCAAAGGGGAGCGCTGAGTCGTCCCGACGTTGCTTTTGGAAGGCATTGATTTCTTGGTGGGGTGCAATCCAATAGATCCCCTGATTGCGAATGAAGCGTAAGCCTCGGCTTGCCAAGATGGTTGATAAGGCAGTTTGCCATGGAACATCGACAAGCTGGATATTAATGCTCCCTTGAATACTGGGACTTAATACAAAATGCGTGTTGCCAAGTTGTCCCAATGCATGGAGTAAATCCACCAGCGGCATCTCTTTTGCCGAAATACTAATGGGAGTATTTGGTGCGGTATTGTCACTGGTTGGTTGATATGCAAATACATTTTTTGGGCCAAGTAATAGCCAAATCCAAAAGCATTTCAATACGATATGCTTCATGGCGAAATCAGTACCACTTGCTTTCCTCCGGGACCTTGTAAGGTAGCCTGGGATTGGTCAAAATGGGTAATTTGCCACGAAGGTTTAGCAAACGCATGTTTTACAAAGAGTCGACTTTGCTGTCCATCATGGAGCATCACGAAGGCGCCATCCTTATTCCTACCAATACCCAAATGACGCCATTTCTTTAAATCGACTTCATCGGTATCGGGGATTGCTGATCGTTTTGTTTCTTTGGTGAGACTATGTCGCTTCGCTTGGGTCTCCTCCAGAAATTCCATTATTTGCTCTAGGTTTTCGTCAGCCTGCCCATGAAGATCATCAATCTGGGCCTGAAGTGCCAGTAGCTCCCGCCTCACCACTGCCTGATTTGATCCATCCTGATAGCGTTCTGCGAGCGCTTGAATTTGGATGGTCAAATAGACTAAAGTCAAAAGAACCGCTATAAAACCAATTCCAACAATCAGCATCCCAGGATGAAGGGATGCGAGAGAGGATTCTTTAAGGGCACTAAGACCTGACCAGGCTTGTCCCATTTGATTGCGCCTTGATGCCTGGTGCTTACTATGCAAATGATCGGCCTGGGTCTCATGCTCCAAAATGGCAGGATCGTTGCCCAGACTTTGCAGCGTTTCGTCAAAATCTTCTCGTTTGATATTGCGATAGACCATGCCCTATTGTGTTGGCGAGTGCTACTGTTTGAAATCAGCAAATCCAGATTGATTGATCAGTAATTCTTGCAAATGCTGTAGGACCATATAATTTGGGGATGGCTAATCCACCGAGCAAAAAACCGCCTTTTCAACGGGGTTCGGGAATGCATTTTTCTCAAAAGTCAGGTGCTAGCCCATTAATTAAAGCCTTACTGATTTTGATGGTCGTGGTTGGCCTGTTATTTACCATGTTGGTCGCCTACGCATTCATTATTGCGAAGCCAAATTTACCGAACATTTCAGCGCTAGTCGATTACAACCCCAAAGAGCCGCTGCGGATCTATACCGCCGATAAGGTATTAATTGGAGAGTTTGGAGAGGAGCGACGTAGCGTTGTCCCCCTCAATGAAATTCCTGTCTATCTGAAGTATGCGGTGATTGCGATTGAGGATGATCGTTTTTATAGTCATGGCGGCGTTGATTACTGGGGCGTGTTACGAGCGACTTTAGCTAATTTACGAGGAAGCCTTTCGCAAGGGGCGTCGACCATCACCATGCAGGTGGCACGCAATTTTTTCTTAAGTAATGAGAAGACCTTCAGTCGTAAGCTTTATGAGGTACTCCTTGCTTGGGAGATCGAAGCCCAATTAACCAAGGATAAGATTCTTGAGATTTACATGAATCAAATTTATTTGGGTCAACGCGCCTATGGATTTGCGAGCGCCTCCAAAATTTATTTTGGTAAAGAACTCAAAGATATCAGCGTTGCTGAGGCAGCGATGCTAGCAGGTCTACCAAAGGCGCCTTCTGCCTATAACCCCGTGAGCAACTATAAGCGCGCCAAAATTCGTCAAGAGTATATTTTGCAGCGCATGCGTGATCTCTCTTATATTTCGCCTGCGGATTATGACAAGGCAATGGCAGAGACCATCAAGATCCGTGGCCTAGGAAAAGAGTTTGATACTCGCGGTGATTTTGTTGCGGAGATGGCCAGACAACTGCTCTTTTCTCAGTACGGCGATATTATTTATTCGCAGGGCATTAATGTTTACACCACCGTCTTAAAGGCAGATCAAGACGCTGCCTATGCTGCAGTTCGTAAAGGGATCTTTGACTACGATTTGCGACATGCGTATCGGGGCCCAGAGGGTTTTATTGAGTTACCCCAAGACCCTGTAAAGCGCCAACGCACGATTGACGATGCCTTGCTTGATTATCCAGCACTGGATGAATTGCAATCCGGAGTTGTATTGGAGGCAAGCCCTAAAGAATTAAAGGTCATGATTGCAACTGGAGAGCAAATCACCATCAAAGGAGATGCTTTAAAGCTGGCGAGCGCCTCATTATCCGAATCTGCACAGCCCAAACGACGGATTCGTCCGGGCGCGGTCGTTCGACTGCTTAACGATGATGGGGTTTGGAAGTTAGCTCAATTACCTCAAGTCGAGGCTGCCTTCGTAGCCCTTGATCCAAATGATGGGGCAATCTTGGCCTTAGTTGGTGGATTTGATTTTCGTCGTAATAAATTTAATCACGTCACGCAAGCCTTTCGTCAGCCAGGCTCGGCATTTAAACCCTTTGTTTATGCGGCAGCTCTTGAAAAGGGCTTGAGCCCTTCAACCATGGTCAATGACGCACCATTGTCGATTGGGGCTTTGGAGACCGGCAGTCAAGTATGGCAACCTAAGAACTACGATGGCAAGTTTGACGGGATGATGCGGCTGCGGACTGCATTGTCGAAGTCTAAAAATTTAGTATCGGTTCGCGTCATTCGCAAGATAGGCCCATCGTATACCCAAGAATTTATTCAGCGCTTTGGTTTTGAGCCTGACAAGCATCCACCGTATCTCACGATGGCCCTTGGCGCAGGTTCGGTTACGCCATTGCAAATGGCAAGCGCTTACAGCGTGTTTGCGAATGGGGGCTATTTTGTTAATCCCTATTTGATTGATAAGGTTACGGACGCAAAAGGTCAAACCTTGTTTGAGGCTAACCCAGTGCGAGTGGGAAAAAACGCGATTCGTGTTTTGGATGAGCGAACAACCTTTGTAATGGATAGCATGTTGCAAGAAATTACTAAGACGGGAACCGCAGCGCGTGCAAGGCCTGCGCTAGGTCGTAACGATATCGCTGGAAAAACGGGTACAACGAATGATTCACACGATGCATGGTTTGCTGGTTACAACCCTCGGGTTGCGGCAGTCGCTTGGATTGGCTTTGATAACCCCAGAAGCTTAGGTGATCGCGAGACGGGTGGCGGCTTGGCATTGCCTGTTTGGATTAACTTTATGTCGGTGGCTCTACGAGGTGTCCCCGAGATAAACCGCACGCCTCCACCGGGAGTTTCTGAGTACGATGGCGATTGGATTATTCCTGAGTTCGCTCCCTTGGGCGGCGTTCGTCAAATTAATTAAGTAGAGATGGCCCGCAAAGCACGCTTGGTCATTGCTGGACAAGCGATGCATCTTTTGGTTCGTGGTCACCATCGTCAAACCATATTCAACAGTGATGCGGATTGCCGAATTTATCTCGATTGGTTACGTGATGCTGCCAAAGAGTTTGGCTGTGCGGTTCATGCTTATGCCTTGATGCCAAATCATGCGCATATCTTGGTGACACCCCGATTTGAATATTCCTTATCCAAAACGATGCAATCCTTGGGACGTCGCTACGCACAATACATCAATCGACAACAAGGTACTTCAGGCACGATTTGGGAGAGTCGCTTTTGTTCTTCGCTAATTGATCCAATCTATGCCTTGCGAGTACAACGCTACATTGAGCTTAACCCTGTACGCGCCGGACTGGAATCCCGCGCTGAGGATTGTAAGAACACCAGCTACCAAAGCCATATTGGCGGTAAAGGTGAGACTTGGCTAACCGATCACCCAAGCTTTTGGGGTTTAGGCAACACGCCTTTTGAAAGGCAACTGGCCTGGGCTGCATTCGTGAGGGAGGGTGCGCCGCATCACGAGGATCGGGCAATTACTGAGCACTTAATCCGCTCAAGGCCTTGGGTAAGTCCTGAATTTATCAAACAAAATCCTAAATGGAGTCTGGATCAGTGGCAGTTAAAGCCCCGTGGCAGACCTAAAAAGCAATAAGTCTGTCCCCATTTAATTTAATCACTTTCTTCCAAAGACCATTTAAATGGGACAGAGTTGTTAAATTTCTATTGCATCCCTTAGTGGATTCCCCTATATTTACTCTCCCGGCCTTTATATGAAGCGATCCATGGGGATTGCCAGCCGCATGACCAATTTGGATTAAATATGAATCATCTCGAGTTACGTCCATCCGCTCAAGGTCTTTACGACCCTCAAAATGAACACGATGCCTGTGGCGTCGGCTTTGTGGCGCATATCAAGGGCAAAAAATCCCATGACATCATCACTCAAGGATTAAAGATCCTCGAGAACCTTGATCACCGTGGTGCAGTGGGTGCAGACCCACTCATGGGAGATGGCGCGGGAATATTGATACAGATTCCAGACGAGCTCTATCGCAGCGAGATGAAAAAGCAAGGGGTGGAGTTACCACCAGTTGGCGAATACGGCGTTGGCATGATCTTTTTGCCTAAGGAGAATGCGTCACGATTAGCGTGCGAGCAAGAATTAGAACGTACGGTACGTCAAGAAGGACAAATTGTGTTGGGTTGGCGCGATGTGCCGATCGATCGCACGATGCCGATGTCGCCAACCGTGAAAAAAACCGAACCAATTATTCGTCAAATATTTATTGGGCGCGGTCGCGACATCATGACTACCGACGCACTCGAGCGCAAACTTTATGTGATTCGTAAAACGGCAAGTCACGCGATTCAAGATTTGCACCTCAAACACGGTAAAGAATATTTCGTGGCATCAATGTCTGCCCGGACTGTGGTGTACAAAGGCCTTTTATTGGCTAGTCAAGTGGGCGCCTATTATTGCGATCTCAAAGATCCTAAAGCAGTATCTGCTTTGGCATTGGTGCATCAGCGATTTTCAACGAACACCTTCCCGGCATGGGAACTGGCTCACCCATATCGCTTGCTGGCCCACAACGGTGAGATTAATACGGTGAAGGGGAACGTGAACTGGATTAATGCACGCACTGGCGCGATTAGTTCACCGGTATTAGGCGATGATTTGCAAAAGCTGTGGCCGCTGATTTATCCAGGTCAATCCGATACCGCATCCTTTGACAACTGCCTCGAGCTTTTGGTGATGGCTGGTTACCCGCTTGCGCAAGCCATGATGATGATGATTCCAGAAGCGTGGGAGCAGCACACCCTCATGGATGAAAATCGCCGCGCCTTTTATGAATACCACGCTGCCATGATGGAACCATGGGATGGCCCCGCTGCCATGGCCTTTACCGATGGTCGTCAGATTGGCGCTACCTTGGACCGAAATGGCTTAAGACCTGCGCGCTATTACGTGACCGATGATGATTTAGTCATCATGGCATCTGAAGCCGGTGTATTGCCAATTTCAGAAAATAAGATTGTGCAAAAGTGGCGCTTACAGCCTGGCAAGATGTTCATGATCGACATGGATCAAGGCCGCATTATTGATGACGTAGAGTTAAAGAACTCGGTCTCCAAAGCCAAACCATACAAGAGCTGGATTGATGCGGTGCGCGTGAAGCTTGATGAGTTGGATGTCAGCAAAAAAGACACCCAAGACGATGCTAAACATATTCGCCCTGCTGCAAAGTTACTCGATCGTCAGCAAGCATTTGGTTATAGCCAGGAAGATCTCAAATACCTGATGGCGCCCATGGCACAAAATGCGGAAGAAGCAATTGGGTCAATGGGTAACGATAGTCCGCTTGCGGTCCTGTCTGATCGCAGCAAGTCGCTCTACAACTACTTTAAGCAATTGTTTGCTCAGGTTACCAATCCTCCAATTGATCCGATTCGTGAGAACCTGGTGATGTCCTTGGTGTCCTTTGTTGGACCAAAACCCAATCTATTGGATACCAACAATATCAATCCCCCGATGCGCTTGGAGATTAGTCAGCCGGTCTTGGACTTGGATGACATGACCAAGGTGCGCCATATTGAGCACTACACTGGTGGCAAGTTCCGCTCCCATGAGTTGGATATCTGCTATCCAGTGGCATGGGGCAAGGAAGGCATTGAGGCGCGTTTAGCCTCCTTGTGCGCTGAGGCAACCGATGCAGTGCGTAGTGGATTCAATATTTTGATTGTGAGTGATCGCCAAGTGGATCGAGACCATATGGCAATTCCTGCACTCTTGGCAACCTCAGCGATTCATCAGCATCTGGTAGAGCGCGGTTTGCGGACTAGCACTGGTCTAGTAGTAGAGACAGGCAGCGCTCGCGAGGTTCATCACTTTGCACTACTTGCTGGGTATGGTGCCGAAGCGATTCATCCCTATTTGGCGATGGAGACTTTAGCCGAAATGGCCAAAGGTCTATCAGGCGATTTATCGCCTGAGAAAGCGATTAAGAATTTTGTAAAAGCCATTGGTAAGGGCTTGCAAAAGGTGATGTCGAAGATGGGCATTTCGACTTATATGTCTTATACCGGATCGCAAATCTTTGAGGCCATTGGTCTTAATCACGAGTTGATTGATAAGTACTTTAAAGGCACCTCTTCGAATGTTGGGGGTATCGGTGTCTTTGAAGTTGCTGAAGAAGCCCTACGGATGCACCATGCCGCGTTTGGAGATGATCCTGTATTGGCTGATATGTTGGATGCGGGTGGAGAGTACGCCTATCGGGTGCGTGGTGAAAAGCATATGTGGACACCCGATTCGATTGCAAAGTTACAGCATGCCACTCGCACAGGGCCAGAGAAGGGCTATCAAACTTATAAAGAGTATGCCAACCTGATTAATGATCAGAGTAAGCGTTTGATGACCTTACGTGGTTTATTTGAGTTCAAGATCGATCCCAATAAAGCCATTCCGCTCGATGAAGTCGAGCCTGCCAAGGAGATTGTGAAACGCTTTGCAACCGGTGCGATGTCCTTAGGTTCAATTTCGACCGAGGCTCATGCAACCTTAGCAATCGCGATGAATCGCATTGGCGGTAAATCCAATACGGGTGAGGGCGGTGAAGATCCAAATCGCTATGTGAATGAACTCAAAGGGATTCCGATTAAGAAGGGCGAGACGCTAGCGAGTATCTTGGGTAAGGATGTCGTTGAAGCCGATATTCCGTTACAAGACGGTGACTCGTTGCGTTCGAAAATTAAGCAAGTTGCCTCTGGACGTTTTGGGGTGACCACCGAATATTTACGTTCAGCCGATCAGATCCAAATCAAGATGGCCCAAGGCGCAAAGCCTGGTGAGGGTGGTCAATTACCCGGTGGTAAGGTCTCCGACTATATCGGACGTCTTCGCTTCTCGGTGCCAGGTGTGGGCCTGATTTCGCCACCTCCTCATCACGATATTTACTCCATTGAGGATTTGGCGCAACTGATTCATGACTTAAAGAATGTCAATCCACAAGCTGATGTTTCGGTGAAGCTGGTTTCAGAGGTCGGCGTTGGCACGGTGGCAGCAGGTGTGGCTAAAGCAAAGTCGGATCATGTCGTGATCGCTGGTCATGATGGCGGCACGGGCGCATCCCCCTTGTCATCAATTAAGCATGCTGGTACTCCATGGGAGTTGGGCCTTGCAGAAACCCAGCAAACATTGGTTCTTAACCAGCTGCGTAGTCGTATTCGTGTACAGGCCGATGGTCAAATGAAAACTGGCCGAGATGTGGTGATTGGTGCTCTATTGGGTGCAGATGAGTTTGGTTTTGCTACAGCACCTTTAGTGGTTGAGGGCTGCATCATGATGCGTAAATGCCATCTCAATACCTGTCCAGTGGGTGTTGCGACCCAAGACCCCGAGTTGCGTAAGAAGTTTTCAGGTAAACCCGAGCACGTTGTTAATTTCTTTTTCTTTATTGCCGAAGAGGTGCGCGAGATTATGGCGCAACTGGGGATCCGGACGTTTGATGAGCTGATTGGTCGTGTTGATCTCTTAGACACGCGTAAGGGTGTTGATCATTGGAAGGCGCAGGGCTTGGATTTCAGTAAAGTCTTTGCTCTACCCAATGTGTCGCATGACGAGCCTCGTCACCAAACGCTTACTCAAGATCATGGTTTAGGCGCTGCACTTGACCATACCTTGATTGAAAAGAGTGAACCAGCCTTAGAGCGTGGTGAGAAGGTTTCCTTCATTGTGCCGATCCGCAATGTCAACCGCACGGTGGGTGCGATGCTCTCTGGTGAGTTGGCAAAACGCTATGGCCATTTGGGCTTACCGGATGACACCATTCATATTCAGTTAAACGGTACAGCCGGACAAAGTTTTGCAGCATTCTTGGCGCGCGGTATTACTTTAGATCTCGTGGGCG
>JBBAQJ010000020.1:0-24533 GCA_040400365.1 Polynucleobacter sp.
CACGACCCCTTGGTTCGTAGCCAAGTACTCTATCCAACTGAGCTACAGCCGCATCAGGCAGAATTATGCCATGGATACGAAGAACTACATCACACCTGCTGGGCATGAGGCTCTAAAAACCGAGCTTTTGCAGCTTTTGGACCACGAGCGTCCTGAAATTGTGCAAGTGGTGCATTGGGCAGCATCCAATGGAGATCGCTCAGAAAACGGCGATTACATCTACGGTAAGAAGCGGTTGCGCGAGATCGATCGGCGCATTCGCTTCCTCAATCAACGCCTCGAGAATGCTGTCGTGGTCAATAACCAAGAACGCATTGCCAACGGCGGCGACCCGGAACAGATTTTCTTTGGGGCAACGGTTCTTTATAGTGATAGCGACGGGGTTGATACCCAAATTCGGATTGTTGGCGTTGATGAAGTTGATCTTGAAAAAGGCTATGTGAGCTGGATCTCACCCATTGCTAAAGCATTAATTAAAGCCAAGGTAGGTGATACAGTCCGTATTCAAACACCAGCAGGTGTGAAAGAAATTGATATTCTGGATGTGCGTTACGAGGACTGTTAGACGCTTTTATTGCGGATTACCCGAAATACATCGGTATTGGCCCGCAAGCCGCGCAATACACGCGAGAGATGCAAGCGATTTAATACCTGAATTGTGAAGCGCATCGTCACCGAGTCTTCTTTGTATTTATCGTCCATTGAGACGTTGAGGATGTTGGAGTCAGCTGAGGTAATCGAACTCGCAACACGGGCCAGCACCCCTTTTCCTTGCTTGGTATCCACCGTGATGGCCACATCAAACTCTCGGTTGGTGTCTTTACTCCATTGCACACCAACCCACTTATCACTATCTTTAGAGAGCATGCGATGAGCTACCTTGCAGTCCTGAGTGTGGATTTGTAAACCCTCACCCTTGCCGAGATAGGCCATGATGTCATCACCAGGAATTGGATGGCAACAGGTTTGAAAACTCACGGACATACCCTCACGCCCATCCACCACCAAAGATTGTGTTTGTGTCTCCTGATCTGAGCCACCCCAATCGTTTGAGCCCAAGCGCATTTGCTCAGCCCCACCTTCTTCACCAATCAGAATTTTCAGACGGGTAGCCAACTCGGCAGCAGTGCGTCGACCCAGCACAATATTGACGCAGACCTCCTCACGCGATTTATCACCCGTCCAATGGAGTAACTTTTCCCAAATCTCGGGGGTGAGGAGCCCCGCATCAACGCCCTGCTGTCGCAGCGCGCTCGCCAATAAACGTTCGCCCAATTGCAGTGCCTCGACATAGTGCTTGGTCTTTAACGAATGTCGAATGGCCGCACGGGCTTTACCGGTGCGTACAAACTCTAACCACCCTGGATTGGGCTGAGAGGATGTAGAGTTGATCACTTCCACAATATCCCCATTTTTGAGTTCAGTGCGCAGTGGCAGCTGTAAATTATTGATCTTGACTGCAACGCAGGTATTACCAAGATCACTATGAATCGAGTAGGCAAAGTCGAGGGCCGTTGCGCCCCGTGGCAAGGCACGAATTTGCCCTTTGGGGGTAAATACATAGACGGCGTCGGGGAATAAATCAATCTTGACGTGCTCTAAAAATTCTTGCGAGTCGCCGCTGTTATCCTGAATATCAACCAGCGACTGTAACCATTGGTGAGCGCGGTTTTGCACTTCACTCAGTTCGGGTGAGCCATCCTTATAGGCCCAATGGGCAGCTACCCCAGATTCAGCCACGGCATGCATATCCGCAGTACGCACCTGAAACTCTACTGGTACACCAGATGGACCGACTAAAGTGGTGTGCAAGGACTGATAGCCATTGAGTTTAGGGATCGAGATGTAATCCTTGAACTTCCCGGGCATGGGCTTATAGATGGAATGCAAAATACCTAGGGCTCGGTAGCATTCATCGACCGTGCGTACGGTGACTCGAAATGCGTAAACATCTAAAACCTGCGAGAAGCTCAAATGCTTACTGCGCATTTTGTTATAGATGCTAAATAGGGTTTTCTCACGACCCTGCAAATCAACCTCAATCCCAGCCTTGGCAAATTGCATCCGCACCGTGTCCAGAATCTTATCAACCATCTCGCGACGATTGCCCCGTGCCTTCTTTACTGCTTTTTCAATGGCCCGAAAACGCATGGGCATTGAGTGCTTAAAACTGATGTCTTGCAAATCACGGTAGATTAAGTTGAGCCCCAGACGGTGTGCGATCGGGGCGTAGATTTCCATGGTCTCTAATGCAACCCGGCGTCGTTTTTCGATCGGTACCGCATCGAGGGTATGCATATTATGGGTTCGGTCAGCCAGCTTGACCAAGATGACCCGCACATCGCGGGCCATTGCCATAAACATTTTCCGAAAGCTCTCGGCTTGGGCCTCGGCATGACTTTGGAACTCTAATTTATCGAGTTTGGTTAAGCCCTCAACCAGCTCAGCCACCTTCGCGCCAAACTGATTGACTAAATCGGTCTGGGTACAACCAGAATCTTCAATCACATCGTGCAGCAAAGCGGCCATGATGCTTTGGGCATCTAAGCGCCACGTTGCACAGAGCTCCGCGACCGAGACCGGATGACTGATGTAGGGCTCTCCACTGTGGCGATATTGGCCTAAGTGCGCGGCATCCGCAAACTGAAAGGCTCTCTTAATCTGGCTAATTTCCTCGGGCTTCAAATAATGAAGCTTCTCGGTCAAGCTCGCAATCGATACGACTTGCTGCTTAGGCGGTAAGGTCGGCTGCGAGGTGGGGCCAAAGAGATGGCGGCTGGATTGCTCCAGTAAGGATGCAATCACGCTTTGGGCGGGATTAGAGCTTGGTAAAGGCTTGCTTGTGCGTGTCTGGCTAGACGAGATTTCGTCTAGCGAACCCGTTGTGGTGACTGTAGACGCCACAGCGGGACCCCAGGATTAGAGAGGTACTTTGGTCAGCATATCCCGATCGGTTACCCCAACAGCGATCTCACGCAATGCAACCACGGTTGCTTTATCTTTTGCGTCGACTCGGGCTGCGTGACCCTGAACCAATTGGCGGGCGCGATAGGTCCCAGCAAGGACCAACTCAAAACGATTGGGAATGGTTTTTAAACAATCTTCTACAGTAATACGGGCCATTCTGAACTCACTTATTTAGATTAATACCTATAGGATACCCGATGACTGCCGATCATGCCCCAAGACGCTTGACCAAGGCTGGGTATCGGGCCATCATCGGCCCGGTCCGTAACCGGCTAGCGGCCAGAATCGCCTGTAGGTCCCTTAAGGCGTCTGCAAAGACCTCATTAATCACAATAAAGTCAGCTTCGTGGGCGTGTTGTAACTCAATATGGGCGGCTGCGACACGTTTTGCAATGGTAAGCTCGTCATCCTGGCCCCGTTTATGCAAACGCTCCTCAAGAGCCTCTATCGAGGGCGGGAAGATAAACACCCAAATCGCCTGGGGGATCAGTTTGCGAATTTGCTGAGCACCCTGCCAGTCAATTTCCAGGATCACATCCTGACCTTGTCGCATTTGGCCCTCAATCCATGAACGTGAAGTGCCATAGAAATTACCGTGCACTTGCGCAGACTCCAGAAAATCACCGGCGGCCTGTTTGGCCAAAAAGGCCTCTTTTGTAATAAACGAGTAATCACGGCCATCTAGCTCACCGGCGCGCGGTGCACGCGTGGTACATGACAGCGATAGTTGTAATCGATGATCGGACTCCAATAGTGCATTCACTAAAGAGGATTTACCAGCCCCCGAGGGGGCCACGATCATCAACATACTGCCCTGGTAGTTGTTTGGAGTGCTCATCGTCATTACTCCAAATTTTGCACTTGCTCACGCATTTGCTCAATCAATAATTTGAGCTCCAATGCGGTGTTCGTACAATCCTCATGAACCGCCTTGGATCCGAGGGTGTTCGCCTCGCGATTAAGCTCCTGAATTAAGAAGTCTAAGCGCTTACCCACAGCGCCACCCTCTGCAATCGCGGTCCTTGCCACCTGAATATGCGTTTTGAGACGAGCTAATTCTTCGGCGACATCAATCCGAACTGCATATAAGACCACCTCTTGCCGAATGCGCTCCATCAAGTCGGCATTAAAGGGGATATTCGCTTGGGTTGCATGCACACCCAAGGCTTCCTCAATCCGCCCCACTAATTTATTTTGGTAGAGGGTCACAATCTCCGGGATGCGGGGCTCAAGTTTGCTAACCATGCCTTGCATCGCATCGAGAGCATTCGTTAAGACCTTAGCGAGTGCTTGGCCCTCAGCCTGCCGCGATTGCAGCAACTGGCGCAAGGCTTCCTCGCCCGCTTGAAGTGTTGCGCGTTGCCACTGATCCTCAGGAGTTTCTGAATCTGTAACTACGCCTGGATAGCGCAGGATGTCGGCGATACGCAACTCCTCGGCCGAAGGAAACTGCCCCTGAATCTTGGTTTGCGCTTCTTTTAGGGCTATTAGTTTGGCTGAGTCGATCGCGATGCTTTGGGAGCGCGGATGCTCGCCCGAGCTCTGCCGCCAAGCCGCCCGAAACTCAACCTTACCGCGCTTAAGTTGTTTATTGAGTAGCTCCCGCAAAGCACCCTCGGCAGCACGACACTCATCGGGCATCCGAAAGCTCAGATCCAAAAAGCGACTATTAACCGCCCGGATCTCGACCTGTAGATTGGCATAACTCCCCTCACCCATTTCAATGGGATGGGAGGCGCTGCCATAGCCGGTCATGCTCGATATCATGTAGGCATTGTAAATTGCAAAAAAGGAATTCCCTCATGAATCGTCCCAGTCAACGCCAAGCACGCGATCTGCGGCCCATTACCATTACCCGCTCCTTTACAAAACACGCAGAGGGTTCGGTCTTAATCGAATTTGGGGATACCAAGGTTCTTTGTACCGCGAGCGTTCTTGAAAAGGTACCACCCCATCAAAAGGGCTCTGGTGAGGGTTGGGTTACTGCTGAGTACGGCATGTTGCCCCGCTCCACTCACACTCGCTCGGATCGTGAGGCCGCCCGAGGCAAACAAAGTGGGCGTACTCAAGAGATTCAGCGGCTAATTGGTCGTGCCATGCGTAGTGTCTTTGACCTCAAATTACTCGGTGAGCGCACCATTCATCTCGATTGCGATGTGCTGCAAGCCGATGGCGGGACACGCACCGCAGCGATAACTGGTGCTTATGTTGCTGCCCGCGATGCGGTCAATCATTTGCTCCATCAGAAGACGATCGCCTCCGACCCGATCATGGATAGCGTTGCAGCGATCTCAGTGGGTATTTATCAGGGTGTTCCGGTCCTCGATCTCGATTACGCCGAGGACTCAGACTGCGATACCGATATGAACGTGGTCATGACCGGTCGTGGCGGCATGATTGAAGTACAAGGAACCGCTGAAGGCGCCCCATTCTCACGCACCGAGCTCGAGGCACTATTAAATCTTGCCCAAGCAGGTATTGAGGAATTAACACGCATTCAGAAAAACGCCTTAGCCGCATGAGTCAACGTTTGGTCTTGGCTTCGAATAATGCAGGGAAGCGCAGAGAGTTTTCGCAACTGTTTAAACCCTTTGCAATTGAACTCATCCCTCAGGGGCAGCTTGGGATTAGCGCAGCAGAGGAGCCCTTTGACCGCTTTATCGATAATGCCCTAGCGAAGGCACGGCATGCCAGCAGGCTCAGTGGTCTACCCGCCATTGCCGATGATTCCGGCATTTGTGTGGATGTCTTAGGCGGTGCGCCCGGTGTGCGCTCAGCCCGCTTTGCCGGTGAGCACTGCTCCGATTTGGATAACAATCAAAAGCTGCTATCTTTACTCGCAGGCGAGGTAAATCGTGAGGCGCACTATGTATGTGCCTTAGTGGTGGTTCGCGAGGCTGATGATCCAAACCCAATCATTGTTGAAACTCGCTGGGATGGTCAGATCATCGACGAGGCTCGCGGCCAACATGGCTTTGGCTACGACCCCTACTTTTATTTACCACAATTGCACATGACCGCTGCGCAGTTAAGTCCAGAGGTCAAGAATGCCATTAGCCATCGTGGGCAGGCGCTGGTTCAGCTCATGGAGCAATTAGAGAAAGATCCGTTTTTTCAGAAGCCATAATGATTAACTCTGGTATTGCACTGACTGCGCTTCCTCCTCTCTCGCTTTATATCCACTTCCCATGGTGTGAGCGCAAGTGCCCCTATTGCGACTTTAATTCGCATCAGGTCAAAGATGGTGGATTTAATGAGAGCCGCTATATTGAAGCGCTTTTGGCTGATCTCCAAACGGAGCTTCCCAATGTATGGGGTCGTCGAGTTCATACGATTTTTATTGGGGGCGGTACTCCCAGCCTCTTATCCCCCAAGGGTCTTGATGATCTCTTATCGCATGTGCGGGCTCTCATCCCCATCGAGCCCCACGCTGAAATCACTCTCGAAGCCAATCCAGGGTCAGTAGAGTCGGGCAAGTTTGCAGAATTTTCTAGCATCGGCATTAACCGTGTGTCCTTAGGAATACAAAGTTTTAACCCAGATCATCTCAAGATATTGGGACGGATTCATAATGAATATGATGCGCGCCGTGCGATTGAAATTGCACATGATCATTTTGAACGCATCAATATCGATCTGATGTACGCCCTTCCCAAGCAGACCCTGCACGAGGCCCAGGCTGATCTTCAAGAAGCCTTGTCATTTGATGTCTCGCATCTATCGCTCTACCACCTAACACTCGAACCTAATACCTATTTTGCCAGTCACCCACCCCCTCTTCCTCATGAAGATGAGAGTGACGCCATGTTTGAATCCGCTCTAGAGATGCTTGCGGCAAATGGCTATGCTCGATATGAGGTGTCGGCGTACAGCAAGCCCAAGCAACAGTGCAAACATAACCTCAACTATTGGGAGTTTGGTGACTATATTGGTATTGGTGCGGGTGCACATGGCAAGATCTCGTATCCGGATCGAGTGACACGGCAGATCCGTGAACGCCATCCTGAGACCTATATGAACAAGATGACCGAACAAGGTCACGCCGTCATTGAAAACCGTGTGCTCACGCAAGACGATTTACCTTTTGAGTTCATGTTGGGAGCATTAAGACTGATTCATGGGGTGCCAACAGCAATGTTCTCGGAGCGAACCGGCTTAGGACTCAACACCATTACAAGGCCAATTGAAGAAGCTCTACGTAAGGGTCTCATTGATGGGGATCCAACTCGACTCAAAGCCAGCCCACTGGGCATGCGCTATCTCAATGACCTGCAGGAATTGTTCTTGAAATAGGGAGTGGCGGAAGCGGTGAGATTCGAACTCACGGAGGACTTTCATCCTCGCCAGTTTTCAAGACTGGTGCATTCAACCACTCTGCCACGCTTCCTCTGAAGCAGCAATTATAGGGGAGTTGAAGGTTGGATGAAGAATTGAGGCCTAAGGATTAAGCAAACCCTTAAGATACTTCGCGATTGCCAAACTTGAGGTGAGTGCGGGTGACTCAAAGCCAAAGAAGTTATAGAGACCTTCAATGCCATGCTCATTGGGACCATCGATCCGAAAGTCCCCTGCGGGTTGATCTTTCGAAACGACCTTAGCACGTACCCCTGAATAATCGGCCTGTAAACTTCCATCCTTTAGGCTTGGCCAGTATTGTCGGATGGCTGCATAGAATCGCTCGCCCCGCATCGGATCGACTGCATAGTTAATCTGATCCTCAGAGTCAATCTCGAGCCACTCCACATCGGGACCAAACTTAGCCTGCCCCGCCATATCAAGGGTCAAGTGCACCCCTAAGCCACCCGATTCTGGTACGGGATAAATTAAATGACGAAATGGCGACTTACCTGCTAAGGAAAAGTAATTACCTTTCGCAAAATAGGCTTTGGGAATGTGATCGGCTGATATTCCCTCAATGCGATGTGCTACGGCCGGCGCACTCATGCCCGCACAATTAATTAGATACTTAGTTTGTAATTGCATCGCATCGGCGCCCCCGACCTCCAGCTCAAACCCTCCAGGGATCACGCGGGCATGATTTAACGGAGACAGATAAGCAACCATTCCGCCGGCATCCTCAAAACCACCAAGCAACGACAGCATATAGGCGTGACTATCCACAATGCCGGTCGTTTTGGACAAAATCGCTGCAGCAACTCGCAGGTCGGGTTCTAAAGCATTGGCTTCTTTGGCTGTGATGAGGCTGATTTCTCGTGCCCCATTTTGCTGCGCACGATAGAAAATCCCGTGCAGATCATCAACCTGCTGTGGATCGCTCGCTACAATTAATTTGCCGTAGCGCTGGGCTCCAACGTGATGGTCGCGACAATACTCATAAAGTAGACGATTGCCTTCAACGCAGAGTTTTGCTTTTAAGGAATCCTTGGGGTAATAGATACCTGCATGGATGACTTCGCTATTTCTGGAGCTGCTAATGGTTCCAAACGATGCTTCGCGCTCCAGTAATACAGTTTCGTGACCTTGCAATGCCATTTCTCGGGCGACTGCCAAGCCCACGACTCCCGCCCCAACGACGACACAATCCAGTTTATCCATATTGATTCATTTTTTTGATGCCAAATCGTACCATTTCACTGAAATTAAATCCTGATACTTTTGAAGCCCTTATTGATAAAATCGAAGTATATGACCGCACCCTCAAACGCAGAATCGCTGGGCAACCCCTCAACCGCGGTTTTTGGCACCCTGCAAGCAGCGAACATCGTTCTTGATCTTGCCTATCAGGGGCTTGATTCTGAGGATTGGAGGAAGTTATTTGCCAAAGCGGAGCAGACGCAACTCAGCAATCATCTAAATGCTATCTTTGCTGGTGAGCACGTTAATACCAGTGAGCACCGCCCCGCACTTCATACGGCACTGCGCAATCTCGATAAAAGTTCGATTCTGGTCGATGGCAAAGATGTGATGCCAGAGATCGCCGAGGTCTGGCAGCGAATGGAAGGTTTGTGTAATAAATGGGTGGGCGTGACGGATTTAATTCATATTGGGATTGGGGGCTCAGACTTTGGCCCACGCCTTGCTGTGCAAGCGCTAGCCCATTCAGCGAATAAGCTAAATCGTGGCATGCGAGTTCATTTTGTGGCCAATGTGGATAGCGCGGAACTCAGTCATGTACTAGAACGTGCTCAGGCGAATAGCACGAAGGTATTGATTGTGTCCAAATCGTTTGGTACAGCTGAGACCTTAATGAACGCAAGCGCTGTTCTTAATTGGTTCAAAGCGAAGAACCTCACCAGCTCACAGATCCAAAACTCTCTATTTGCCATTACCAGCAATGTCCAAGCGGCAGAAGACTTTGGCATTCAAGTGGAGCATGTCTTTCCATTTTGGGATTGGGTAGGTGGACGATTCTCCGTATGGTCTGCCGTTGGCCTACCGATTGCTTTGCAATACGGGTTTGATACCTTCAAACAATTTTTGTTGGGAGCCAATCACATGGACCGCCATGCGATCAGTGCCAGTCCAGAGAAAAATCTCCCAATCCTAATGGCATTGGCTTTGTACTATCAACAAAGCACACATCATTCCAAAGCCTATGCTGTCATTCCGTATGCGCATGCCTTGGAGCTCTTCCCGTACTGGCTGCAGCAATTGGATATGGAAAGCAATGGCAAGCAAGTCGATCGCTTTGGTAAGCCCGTATCGCTGAGCTCCCCCGTGGTCTTTGGTAGCGCCGGCACCAATGCACAGCATTCGTATTTTCAGTTACTGCATCAAGGCCCAGAATGCATTCCAGTTGATCTGATTGCTATTAAGGAGCCGATGAGCGCTTTACCAGAAGCCAAAGATCATCACCATGCCCTCCTAGCCAATTGCTTGGCACAAGCTCAGGCTTTGGCCCTAGGTCGTGATGCGAGCGACCCCAATCTCTGCTATCCCGGAAAGCGGCCCAGCAATTTAATTGTTCTACCCAAGCTTGATGCCTATCATTTGGGTGCTTTACTTGCTCTTTACGAGCACCGTGCGGTTTGCTTAGGGGCGCTATGGGGCATTAATAGCTTTGATCAGCCTGGCGTTGAGCTAGGGAAAGTGTTAGCCAAACCCATTGAGCACGCACTTCAAGAAAAAGATCGTTCCAGCACTGAATTTGACTCCATCACTGCCGCCAGAATTCATTACTTCCAGAAATAATTTCATGAACGTTCCTGCCTCAATTTTTAAAGCCTACGATATCCGCGGCATTATTGATGAAACTTTGAATCCACAAATTGCCCGAGCGATTGGCCAAGCTTTTGGCAGTCAAATGCGCGATTTGGGAGAAACAGACGTTGTTATTGGTCGAGATGGTCGACTCTCAGGCCCAGTTCTGATTGAGGCCCTGACCGAGGGTTTGCTATCGACCGGTATACATGTCATTGACCTCGGGATGGTCGCCACGCCAATGGTGTACTTCGCTACCCATCAGACCATTGGAAATTGCCAACCCAAATCCGGAATCATGATTACAGGTAGTCATAATCCGCCCAATTACAACGGCTTTAAGATGGTGCTCGGCGGATCTGCGATTTATGGCGATCAGATTCAGAGGCTACGCCAACAAATTGAAGCGGATGATTTTCGGCAAGGGCGTGGCAAACGTTCCAGCTTCAATATCTTTCCTCAATACCTACAAACCATTGTTGGCGATGTTCGCCTAACCAGACCCATGAAAATCGCCATCGATTGTGGCAATGGCGTAGGTGGTGCGTTTGCTGGAGAGTTGTTTCGGGCTCTAGGCTGTGAAGTGCAGGAACTTTTTTGTGAGGTTGATGGGCATTTTCCCAATCACCATCCAGACCCTGCCCATCTTGAGAATCTTCAAGACCTGGTTCGCAACCTTGCAACGACCGACAATGAGCTGGGCCTTGCCTTTGATGGCGATGCCGATCGACTCGGTGTCATAACCAAAGATGGTGAGGTAATTTTTCCGGATCGGCAAATGATGCTGTTTGCTAAGGATGTACTCAGTCGCCATCCAAAGGGCCAAATCATTTATGACGTCAAATGTACGCGTAACCTCGCCCCATGGATCCGTGAACATGGGGGCGAGCCTCTCATGTGGAAGACTGGCCACTCCTTGGTCAAGGCCAAGCTAAAAGAAACTGGTGCTCCCCTAGCCGGGGAAATGAGTGGTCATATCTTCTTTAAGGATCGTTGGTTTGGATTTGATGATGGTCTCTACACCGGCGCTCGTCTGCTAGAAATCCTCAGTCAATTTGATAATCCAAGCGAAGTACTCAACGCCCTACCGAATGCCATTTGCACCCCTGAGTTGCAACTTCCATGTGCCGAGGGTGAATCTTTTATCTTGCTTGAGAAGATGAAAGCTAATCCCAAGTTTCCAAGTTCTCAATCGATTAATACGATTGATGGTGTCCGGGTTGAGTATGCCGATGGCTTTGGTTTGGCTCGCCCCTCGAATACAACACCGATTGTGGTGCTGCGATTTGAGGCTGATTCTAAAAAAGCAATCCAACGAATCCAGCAAGAGTTTAAAGTGGCTCTTTTGGCTGTGAAGCCCGATGCAAAATTACCGTTTTAACAGGCCTACTTAAATCTTTTTAATTTCTTTAATCCGATTTTGTTCGTCCACTAGAACAACTTTTGGGCTATGGGTTTTAGATTCGGCGTTATCAATGGGTCCATAAGTACAAATAATGAGATGGTCACCCACGTGAGCCTTACGAGCAGCGGCCCCATTTAAGGAGATCGCACCTGAACCTCTAGGTGCCTTAATAATGTAGGTAGAAAATCGCTCTCCATTATTAATGTTGTAAAGCTCAATCTTTTCATACTCACGCATATCAGCCGCATCCATGAGATTCTCATCAATCCCACAAGAACCCTCATAATGCAAATCGGCCTCGGTCACGACCACCCGATGTAACTTTGCCAATAACATAATACGTTTCATAAAAATCCCCTTTAAGGATGGGATTCTATCGCGAAAGTGATTGCGAGTTAAGATTGATGGATGAGCACAATGAATGAATCACTTTCGACCGGTAGTTTTTATGATTACCCCCAGCAAGATGCGTCGGGGGCTACTTGTATTGCGCAGGCGTGGGCCAAAACGCCTGCTCCGCTTGCTTTGGGAGAAAAGCAGGATGTGATTGAGCAGATCAAGACTTTGCTGAAAGCGAAAGATGCGGTGATTGTGGCGCACTATTACGTCGATGGCGATATTCAAGATCTTGCGATGCAAACTGGGGGGTTTGTCTCTGACTCCTTAGAGATGGCTCGGTTTGGTAAAAATCATACTGCCCAGAATTTAATCGTGGCCGGTGTGCGATTCATGGGTGAGACCGCAAAGATTCTAAGTCCTGAAAAACGCGTATTCATGCCAGATCTTGAGGCGACCTGCTCGCTTGATTTAGGCTGTCCTGCGGATGACTTTCGCAAATTCAAGTCTGCCCATCCAGATCGTGTGAGTGTGGTGTACGCCAATACCAGTGCGGCAGTAAAAGCACAGGCGGATTGGATGGTGACCAGTTCTTGCGCCCTAGCGATCGTGCACCATTTGGATCAGCAAGGTAAGAAGATATTGTGGGCACCCGATCGCCATCTGGGACGTTACATTCAAGAGCAAACCGGTGCCGACATGATTTTGTGGAATGGCGCCTGCATTGTGCATGATGAGTTTAAAGCGGTTGAGCTCGCGGCAATGCGTGAGAAGCATCCTGATGCCATGGTTCTGGTTCATCCGGAGTCGCCGCAACACGTCGTCGATCAAGCGGATGTGGTTGGTTCAACCTCGGCGATGATTAAAGCGGTACTGGAAGGTAGTGCACCCGAATACATCGTTGCTACTGATCAGGGCATCTTGCATCGCATGCGTCAGCTAGCGCCCCACAAAAAGTTGATTGCTGCGCCAACGGCTGGTGAAAGCGCCACTTGCAAGAGCTGTGCCAACTGCCCTTGGATGGCCATGAATGGCTTGCGGGGCATCTTACATTGCTTGGAGCATGACTCTGGCGAGATTGAAGTGAAAGAGCCCATTCGTTCCGAAGCACTTGGGTGTATTGAACGTATGTTGGACTTTACCTCCACCCATCCCGAGTTATTAGCCAAAGCCCAGCACGGCTTCATTAAAAATATTGGTGCTGCATAAGCTACTTGTATATGTTTTCCGAGAATGAATCCTTAGATCAAGCGATTGCTCGCAATGTGCACGATGCCCTCTACGAAGATCTGGGTCGTGGCGATTGGACTGCTAATCTGGTTCCTGGTGATCAAACTGCGCATGCCAGATTAATTGTGCGTGAGCCGGCCGTACTGTGTGGAACCGCATGGTTTGATGCAGTGATTCAGTCGCTTGATTCCCAGGCGCGGGTAGATTGGTTGTTTTCTGAGAGCGATTGGATGGCACCCGATAGTTTGGTCTGCGAAATTACCGCAAATGCACGCGCCCTTCTTAGTGCTGAGCGCCCTGCCATGAACTTTCTTCAGACCCTTTCTGCAACCGCGACCACCACCCGCCGCTACGTTGAAGCGATTACCGGTGCAAGCCCTAATCCGAAGGGTTGCGCCATTTTGGATACCCGCAAAACCATTCCGGGGTTACGTCAAGCCCAAAAATATGCGGTTCGAGTGGGTCATGGTCAGAACCAACGGATGGCTCTGTGGGATGGCATCTTGATTAAAGAGAATCATATTGCTGCAGCAGGGAGTATTACTGCGGTATTGGCTGCTGCCAATCAACTCAAGGCAGGGGTGGATGTGCAAATTGAAGTAGAAAGCCTTACAGAACTACAGGAGGCGATCAATCACGGTGCCAAGAGTATTTTGCTCGATAACTTTAGTCTCGATCAAATGCGCGAGGCTGTAAAGATCACGGGTGGCCGAGCTCTCTTAGAGGCATCTGGTGGCGTTACCCAAGATCAACTCCGTGCCATTGCAGCAACGGGTGTCGACCGAATCTCGATTGGTAAATTAACTAAGGATATTCAGGCAATCGATTACTCGATGCGCATTGATCGTATCAGCTAGATTGTTGGGTTTGAATCGGGGTCAGAATCGTTGGATATGAAACCGGCCAGGTTTTTGGGTAATCGCGACTAAAGTGTAATCCTCGACTCTCTTTGCGTAATAAAGCAGAACGTACAATCAATTCAGCGCATTCGAGCAAGTTACGCAACTCAATCAAATCTCGGCTTACTCGAAAGTTGGCATAGTAGTCTTGGACCTCAGTACGCAAGAGCTCAATACGATGTAGGGCGCGCTCGAGTCTGCGGGTGGTTCTCACAATGCCCACGTAGTTCCACATCAACGAGCGAAGCTCATCCCAATTATGCGCAATGACGACTTGCTCATCGGCATCTTCAACCTTACTCTCATCCCACAGCCGCACTGGCGCTTCCCCAACGTCACCCTGCTCTAGGATATCTGCTGCAGCAGCCTTACCAATCACCACGCATTCCAATAAAGAGTTGGAGGCCAAGCGATTGGCACCATGCAATCCAGTGTAAGTCGCCTCACCAACCGCATATAAACCTGTCAAATCAGTACACCCCTTAAGGTCGGTGACAACCCCTCCGCAGGTGTAATGTGCAGCGGGTACCACCGGAATTGGTTCTTTAGTAATGTCGATACCCAGGGCAAGACAGCGTGAGTAAATCATGGGGAAATGTTCCCGGATGAATGACTCTCCAAGATGCGTTGCATCGAGGTGCACATAATCCAAGCCATGTTTTTTCATCTCAAAGTCAATTGCGCGCGCCACAATATCGCGTGGGGCGAGTTCCTTGCGCTCATCATGCTCTGGCATGAAGCGATGGCCATTCGGTAACTTCAAGATTCCACCCTCCCCGCGCATCGCCTCGGTAATCAGGAAGGTACGATCGCTTGGGTGATATAAACAGGTCGGATGAAATTGTACGAACTCCATATTGCCAATCCGGCAGCCTGCGCGCCACGCCATCGCAATTCCGTCGCCAGTGGCGGTATCGGGATTACTGGTGTAGCGATAGACCTTCCCTAAGCCGCCGGTTGCCAGCACCACAGCTTTGGCCAGGATCGTTTCCACCCGACCCTTCTCAATATCGAGTGCATACGCCCCATAGCAACGATTGGATTTGTACTTCGCAGGCATTTGTAAATGTTTATTAGTGATGAGATCGAGTGCAATCCAGTTCTCAAGAATCCGGATATTGGGATGCGCTTTGGCTTTATCGAGCAATACCTCATGAATGGCTTTACCAGTTGCGTCGGCGGCATGGGCAATGCGTCGATGACTATGCCCACCCTCACGGGTTAAGTGCAATCCTTCAGGCCCAGCCTGATCTGGGGTAAACGGTACGCCTTGCTCAACCAACCAATGAATGGCTTCTGCGCTTTGCTCTGCAACGTAACGCGCTACGGACTCAACGACGAGCCCTGCTCCGGCATTGACCGTATCGACGACGTGCGATTCAATACTGTCCTCTTGATCGAGAACCCCAACAATCCCGCCTTGCGCCCACGCGGTCGCCGCTTCGCTAAGACGGCGCTTGGCCATCAGGATCACCGGTTGTCGGTCTGCAAGGTGAAGGGCAACAGTAAGGCCGGCTAAGCCGGCCCCAATGATTAATACAGGATGATGGTCATGCGCTACGCTCATTGAATGAGCATAGCATCGTTTACCGTTCGGTCGTAACCAATGTGCTGTGCGGGCTTGCCGCCTTTATGAACTGCCACAGCGCAATACTTAAACTCTGGAATCTTGCCAAAAGGATCTAGCGCTGGGTTGGTCATTAAATTAGCAGCCGCCTCGTAATAAGCAAACGGCATAAATACAGCCCCACTTGGCGTGCCATCATCACGGCGGACATGAATACCAACCTCGCCCCTACGGGACTTGAGGGTAATCACATCCCCTGGGTTTAGACCCAACTTCGCCATATCCTCACCACACATCGAAGCAGTCGCCATGGGCTCAATCGCATCCAAAACACCTGCGCGACGGGTCATGCTTCCGGTATGCCAATGCTCGAGCTGGCGGCCCGTGATTAATACAAAAGGATATTCTGTATCGGGTCGCTCATTAGCCGGAATAATATCGGCAGGCACCAGTTTTACTTTGCCATCCGGCGTTGGGAAACTCTCATCAAACACAATCGGTTGACCGGGATCGTCCTCGCTTAAGCATGGATAGGTCACGCATGACTCGCGCTGCAAGCGATCCCAGGTAATTCCATTGATCACGGCATGCATGGCACGACGCATCTCGTCATAGACCTCAGCAACACCACTTTCCTCGCCCTGATAGCCCCACTGCAAACCAATGCGTTTAGCAAGTTCCTGAATAATCCACAAATCAGGTTTTGCATCACCGGGCGGGTTTAAGGCACGCTTACCCAGCTGCACCATGCGGTCGGTATTGGTTACCGTACCGGTTTTCTCGGGCCACGCACTTGCTGGCAGAATAACGTCGGCTAACCACGCGGTTTCGGTCATAAAGATATCTTGCACCACGAGGTGATCAAGCGATGCTAAGGCATGCCGCGCATGATTTAGATCAGGGTCACTCATAGCAGGGTTCTCGCCCATGATGTACATCCCCCGAATCTTGTCAGGATCGGAATCCGGCGCTGTGATCTTATGCATGATCTCAACCACGGTATATCCAGGCTTTTTATCTAAGGGTGTGTTCCAAAACTTCTCAAACCACTCATGTGCCTGGGCATTATCCACGCGCTGATAGTTGGGGAACATCATCGGTATTAGTCCGGCATCACTGGCACCTTGAACATTGTTCTGTCCACGTAGTGGGTGTAGACCAGAGCCAGGCTTACCAATTTGACCGGTAATGCTGACTAAAGCAATGAGGCAACGGGCGTTATCGGTGCCATGTACGTGTTGGCTAACACCCATGCCCCACAAGATCATCGAGGCTTTGGATTTAGCAAACTCACGCGCTACCTCACGGAGTGTCGCGGCAGGTACGCCACAAATCGGGGCCATGGCTTCAGGGCTGTAACCTTTTACATTCTCTTTGAGGGCCTCAAAGTTTGAAGCGCGCTGGGAAATAAAGTTTTGATCGCACAAACCTTCTTCAATCACCGTATAGATCATGGCATTGAGCATGGCGACATCGGCGTCAGGCTTAAATTGCAAGGTGCGCCAAGCGTACTTACCAATATCGGTCACACGTGGGTCAGCCAACACAATCTTGGTGCCATTCTTGGCGGCGTTTTTCATCCAAGTTGCTGCCACAGGATGATTGGCGGTTGGGTTAGAGCCAATCACCAGAATCAAGCCGGAGTGCTCGATATCGTTGACTTGGTTACTCACTGCCCCAGAGCCAACACCCTCAAGCAAGGCGGCAACACTCGATGCATGGCATAAGCGGGTGCAATGATCGACGTTATTGCTACCAAAACCAGTTCTCACTAGCTTTTGGAACAAGTAAGCCTCTTCATTGCTACCTTTGGCCGAACCAAATCCTGCTAGAGTTTTCTTGCCATGTTGATCACGTAAGGCCTTTAACTTCCCGGCTGCGAGATCCAGGGCCTCTTCCCAAGTGGCTTCGCGGAAGACTTCGCTCCAATCCTGCGGATTTTTACCTGCAGACTCAATTGAGTGCTCATCCTTTGGTACACCGGGTTTACGAATCAACGGCTTGGTTAGGCGTTGGGGATTGTGTACATAATCAAATCCAAATCGGCCCTTCACGCATAGACGACTATGATTTGCAGGGCCATCACGACCATCCACGCTCACAATTTTTTCGTCTTTTACGTTGTAGGTAATTTGACAGCCCACCCCGCAGAATGGGCATACCGAATCCACCTTACGATCCACTGCTTGTGAACCAATATGCGTTTTAGGCATCAAAGCACCCGTTGGGCAGGCTTGTACGCATTCGCCACACGCAACACACGTACTGGTACCCATCGGATCATTCAAATCAAAGACGATTTCGCTATGTGCGCCACGCATCGCGTAACCAATCACATCGTTCACCTGCTCTTCACGGCAAGCACGTACGCAACGGTTGCACTGAATACAAGCATCCAAATTAACTGCCATCGCAGGATGCGATAAATCAGCCAGTGGTTGATGACGGCGCAAGGCCTTGAGCTCAGGACGAACCGTTACGTCAAGACGATTGGCCCACTCACTGAGCTCACCGTGCTGTTGGCGCTCACGCTCAGCATCACTATCACCGACCCATTTATAGCCTTCATCGGGCATGTCGGAGAGCAACATCTCGAGTACTAATTTTTGACTCTTGAGAGCACGCTCACTATTGGCTTTAACTTCTATACCAGCCGTCGCGGCACGACAGCAACTAGGCGCCAAAGTGCGCTCGCCATTGATCTCCACTACGCATGCACGGCAATTGCCGTCAGGACGATAGCCATCCTTAAAGCACAGATGGGGAATATCAACCCCATGGCGTTTCGCTGCTTTTAAGATGGTCTCACCATCATAGGCAACGATCGTCTTACCATCGAGTTTGAACTCAACGGTTTGCAATGTTAGTTCTTGCGGATTGACTGGTGCGTTCACGCCTTAAGCTCCCTATCTAAGCAGTTATGCAATTTCGTGGGGAAAATATTTATGGATACAACGAATGGGGTTTGGTGCCGCTTGCCCAAGACCACAAATAGAGGCATCAACCATCACCGTGGATAGATCCTCCAAAGTAGCCTGATCCCATGTACGTGCTTGCATCAATTGCGCAGCTTTACTGGTTCCAACCCGACAGGGGGTGCACTGACCACAACTCTCATGCTCAAAGAAACGCATCACGTTTAGCGCTGCATCGCGCGCTTTGTCTTGATGACTAAAGATCATCACAGCAGCAGAGCCGATAAAACATCCATAAGGCTGCAAAGTATCAAAATCCAATGGGATGGCATTCATGGTCGCAGGCAAGATACCGCCTGAGGCGCCACCTGGCAAATAGCCATAGAAGGTGTGTCCCTCTTGCATACCACCGCAATACTCATCAATCAGCTCCTGAATGGTGATGCCAGCTGGTGCAAGTTTGACACCAGGATATTTCACTCGACCGCTCACACTAAAGCTGCGCAAGCCTTTGCGATCATGGCGCCCAAAGGAACTAAACCATTGCGGTCCGCGTGCGATGATGTCGCGTACCCAATATAGGGTTTCAAAATTATGCTCAAGCGTGGGTCGACCAAATAAGCCAACTTGCGCAATGTAAGGAGGACGCATTCTGGGCTCGCCCCGCTTACCCTCAATACTCTCAATCATGGCGGACTCTTCACCGCAGATGTAAGCACCTGCACCACGGCGCAACTCAATGAGCGGTAACTTAAACGATGCATTTGCTTGAAGTTTTTTAATCTCAGCAGCAAGCAACTCACGGCAGCCGTGGTACTCGTCGCGCAGGTAAATGTAACAAGCATCAATCCCAACCACGCGCGCAGCAATCAACATTCCCTCAAGGAAGCGATGAGGATCGCGCTCTAGATAGGTGCGGTCTTTAAATGTTCCTGGTTCGCCCTCGTCAATATTGACCGCCATGAGCTTAGGTGCTGGTTGATCCTTCACGATCCGCCATTTACGACCGGCTGGGAATCCAGCACCCCCAAGACCGCGCAAACCAGAATCTTCCATCGCCTTAATGATGGACTCGAGCTCGCGTTGACCGCTATCAAACTCTTTCACTAAGGCGTAACCACCTTTTGCGCAATAGGCCTCATAACCCACATAAGCAGGTGATACCTCATTGGCTTTTTGTTCTGGGCTCACGGTTTGCTGCGCAAAGTCTGCGGGCTCAAATTGAGCATCATCCTTTGCCTTAGGATGAGTCAGTTGACGATTTTTAACCGCTCTCGATACTTTTTCTGCATCAGCAAACAATACGGGGTATTGATGCACCACCGCGACTGGGGCTTGCTCACACCGACCTACACATGGAGCTGCAATCACCTTGGTCTTGGCATTACCCAGAATCGTTGGCAAGCGCTCTAATAACTGTTTAGCACCTGCCAATTCGCATGACAATCCATCGCATACACGCACCGTAATATCAGCAACCGGATCATTACCACGCACGACTTCAAAGTGATGATAGAAGGTGGCTACTTCATACACCTCGGCCATGGGCAAGTTCATTAGCTTAGCAAGTGCAGCCAAATGACGATCATGCAAAGCGCGGTAAGCATCATTAATCAGATGCAGATTCTCAATCAGCAGGTCACGTCGGTAGGGACCATCACCGATGAGTTTTTTAACTTCGGCCAAGGATGCATCATCCGCCTGTCGCCCTTTTAATTTACTTTTTTGCCGAATTCGCTCACGAAGGTCATCCGCGCTTGCAATGGCAACCGCTTTGATTTCGTTGGAAGGCTTAGGGTGATTCATGCTGTTTTAGTCTCTCAGTCAGAATATAAATAGTTATTTAAAAGGTGGTGCTACATGGCCTTTTAATGATTGAAATCAATGTAATTGATCTACCTATGTAAGTAATTGATATGGCTCAAGATCTGCGGAATCAGGGTTAACCCTAGTTTCGGCAGGAAGCTTAGATTCCGCGGACTAGATTAATTGGAACTGGGCAAAAAGGTATTGCTGTAATCCATTTCCCTTTCCCGGACACGGGCTTTAAAACACGCATCAAAGTCAGGGGTCCCAACCCGCAAGCCCACTGCCGTGCAATCGGCTTGAGCAGCCGACTGAACCGTGCCACAGGCTGATAAGCCAAAAGTGCTAGCGAGAGCCAATCCAGCAATCATCATTTTTGTTGTCATCGTTTGAGTCTATCACCTAAACCAGTTGCTTAACTAACAGGACCGATCCTGCAAATAGCAAAATACTGCCATAGGCCAATTGCATATGATGAATACTTAAGCGCCGATGGGTTTTTGAGCCAACCCAAAGACCAATCACCATACAGGGCACCAGAAATAATGCGAGCCCCAAAACCTCCCAGTTCAATATCAGACCTGTTACTAACATAAAAATGAGACGTAAGAACACAAAGATGAGAATGGCAAAGGCCATAGTTGCGCGTAATGTATTGGGTTGGTTAAAACGCATCGCTAAATAGGATGCATAGATGGGTCCGCCCGTCGCAAACAAAGCTGTAAAAATGCCACCAGCTATCCCAAAGGGTATCGACCAATACTGCGAGATGGTTTGCATGCGTGCGGATTTTTTCTTGGTCAAAACTCGCAAGCCATTGAATACTGCAAAGGCGCCCAAGGTTATCAGCAGAGGCTCCGGCGGAGCCTTTAACAGCAAGGTGATACCAATCACCATGCCAACAAAACTGAAAGGCAGTAACCAGGTAAGCTCTTTCTTGTCGGCCGCATCGAACGACTTTGTACCTAAATAGAATGCTGCACACAGATCGAGTATTACCATAATCGGCACGACGACCTGCAAGGGAAAGAATAATACGAGCACCGGCACCGAAATAATCGATGACCCAAAACCGGTCACTCCAAAAATGAAGTACGCCACCAACACAATCGTGCAAGCGGCAATAAATGAGGCGGGGCTAATTAACTCAAAAATAAATGTGCTTTGTTCGTGTTATTTTTTACTGCCCAAGGAAACGCCCAGTGGAATACCCTCTTGATCGGCACTGACCGCCTTGGATGCTCCTATGGTAATTCGTTCGGCTAAATTGGGTTGTTGTGCAACCATCAACTCTTTGGCGTGATTGGCTCGTGTACCTGCCAACTGTATTAGCTCCGCCTCGCCAATGACATAACTTTGAATGAGCTCATTGCGCAGTTGCTGATAACGCGCTTCATTGTCAGGCAGTGAAATCAAACGCTGCGCCAACTTAATTCGGCCAACTTGTTGCCCATACGCGGATTTCACTCCAGATTGGACCCGGGGATCGGAAAGACTGGGGGTTGGGAGAGGATCCTGAGGACTCAATTTAAATCCAGCGGCGTTCAAAATGGCCCGATCAGCACGCGCCCTAGCTAAGGCTGCTTTATCGGAATTGGGATCATAGGCGCCAACAAACTCAATCGTGGCATGGGGGCGTTTTACTAAGACCCCTGCTAATTTATCGAGTTTCTCTTGATCAACCGGCAAATAAGAGCTTTCGCCCAATACTGCATGAATCGGCGTATCGCTTTGAAGTCCCAATAAGGATGCCAATGCCCGAAACGGTGCAGTGACAATATTGGTGAGGACAGTACGAATCGCTTGCCAGACGAGGCCCGTTGCTGAGAACTCGGGAGAATCAACATTCCCTTTGATCCCCAGTGAAATATCAATCACATTATCGGAGTCTTCCAGTAAGGCAATCGCTAGACGCAAGGGTAAGCGCCGACCCTGAAAATTAGGCAACTCTTCCCCGAGTTCAATATCTTTGATAACGAAACGATTTTGACCAACCAGTTCAGCGTCTTTGGCTCTGTAGTTCAGTATGAGATCTAAGCGCCCACCTTGAATCGCATAGCCAGCATATTTCATGAAATACGCATTGGCAGTTTGCAGAGGAACATTCTTGAATTCAAATAACACATCATGGTTGCGTCGCGGGTCGTCAAACGCTGCTTGACCTTTTGCCCGAAAGCTGCCGCGATCCGCAATCAACCCGTCAAGAGCGATCGCCGCATAGCGGCCTGGAACATTACTAACGCCAAGCAAGGAGCCATTCAGTTTACGAATATCCGTTTGTAACTGCGGCACCACCCCCAAATCAGAAAAATGCACGATGCCATTTCGTAATTTGATGGACTTAATGTCGAGCTCAAAATTTGATGGCTTTGCTTCTGCGGCGCTTTTCGGTGACTCTGACGCTGGAGCTGGGCTTGGGGTAGGCTTAGAAAACATTCGACGAATGTTGGAGAACCCTAGTTCATCAAGGTCATACTTAAAGTCGGGTTGATCCAATAAAATCTCATCAATCGTGAGGGATGTTTTGCCACTCGCTAATTTACGTAGATCAATTTGCTTGAGATCGGCTTGGCGCCATTTCATGAAGGGCTGCCGTGGCTTACCTTCCGTGATTTCAATATTCTTAAGGCTTAACTCACCCACGGTTGACCATAGCCCTTGGCGAGCTTGATATTCCAATTTGCCAGCCATGACCCCTGAGTTGGTCTGCAATGGATTGTTAGCTGGCAACAAAGTAACGATTGGGGTCACAGACAGGTTATCGATGGCCACATCAATCTTAATTAAATTTTGTTTAGGCTCCAGATGAAAAAGGAAATCCAATACGCCCGCATCGAGTTTGAGGTTTAGCTTAGCGAGAAGCTGATCGGGTTCTGGACTGCTAATTCCTCCGGATGCCTGAACCCTGTCAAACACGACCATCTTATTGAGCGATGGAATCAGCACATCAACTTTGCCCAAATCGAGTTCATACAAGCCCTCAACACCAGGCTCATCGGAGGCTTTCCGATAATTACTGAGTTGTTTGAGATTAAGAGAAAACGGTCCTAGATCATCGGCAAACTTGGATTGCCCATCCCGAAATTGCAGGCGTGCCCCTTGAATAGTCAATTGATCGACTGATACTTTGATTGCTTTTGATTTAGTGGATGACGATGGTGGTTTTTGCGCATTGATCGTCTCAATTAGTTGCATCCAGTTCCACTTCGATCCAGCGCCCTCTGGGCGCTCAAGCAAGATGAATGGGTTTGTGAGTTGTAGGTCACGAATCCCCAACTCACCAGTAACTAATTTGCTCCAATGCAGGCGAATCAGACCAAGATCTAAGCCAAGCAGCTGCTTACCTTGAATTTGTTGAAGGCGCAGGCCTTCCACCCGAGCAATTAATTGAAAAGGTTTGACGCTGATGGATTGAATCTGAACGGAATAACCGAGTTGCTGGCTATATCCCTCAATTTGCTTTTTGATCCATATGGGCGCCCACGTGACTCCGATCACCCAAAATAAACTGGCCAAGATCGCCAGTACCACCCCAGACGTGAAAGTGATGCGGAGGGTTCGATTACTGGGCAATCGCATCGATTTGCAATTAACCCCAAAAAATCTTTTTCATCTCCGACGACCCAATGACCGATTGCAAGCTCATAAATGTGAGATAAGGCAACACAATTAACCAATAGATCAAACTAAGTGCCAGTATATGAATAGGGTCACCGTTTCCAAAACTAGCCAACGAACTGATGAAGCCTCGATGATGAATCCAACCCTCTAAAGCGGATTCGAGGGCACTCAACAAAACAACGATCCCTACGTAGACAATTGAACGAGGCAAGATTTGCCCAATGAGCGGTCTATCACGCTTACTCTCAATGGGATAAAGCGCCTGACCTAAGAGCATAAATTTGGCGCACAACAATGCTTTCACTAAAGCCAAGCTAATGTGAATATAGGGAAAGCCTTCTAAACGCGCAACTGAGAAACTTAGGAATGCAAGCGCACAGAACCAGATTGAAAAATAAATGAACAAGATCAGTATTTTTTTGATCTCTTCACCAAGCCGATTTTTGTTCACATGAGGCTGCATACAGATAATTTAACTGAATGGCCCGAAAGCTAGACGATGGACCGCAATTTAAAGCGAGACATTGCTGTTTGGCGGAGAGGGCGGGATTCGAACCCGCGGTAGGCTATTAACCTACACACGCTTTCCAGGCGTGCGACTTAAACCGCTCATCCACCTCTCCGAA
>JBBAQJ010000021.1:0-23472 GCA_040400365.1 Polynucleobacter sp.
TCTTTGTGACCATTTGACAGTGCTTGATTATGGCAAGGTGATTGCAGATGGGTTGCCTGACGCAGTACGCAGTCACCCAGAAGTGATTCGGGCTTACTTGGGCGGGGTGGCAGTATGAGCACAACACCTCTTTTAGAGCTTAAGCATCTAAAGCTGTCGTATGGAGGAATTGCCGCCGTTAAAGGGATTGATTTTTATATCAACCCTGGAGAGTTGGTGACGTTGATCGGGGCAAATGGCGCAGGCAAAACAACTACACTAAAAGTAATCGCTGGCCTTCTCAAGCCAAGCGCCGGATCGATTCAATTTTTAGGGCATGCCATTGGGGGCCGGCCGGCCTATGAGTTGGCCGAGCTTGGGATTGGATTGGTGCCAGAAGGTCGGGGAGTGTTTGCCAGGATGACCATTTTGGAGAATCTGCAAATGGGCGCATACATCCGCCAGGGTTCTAAGTCGTCGCAGAGCATTGATCGCGACCTTGAGGTAGTACTGGCAACCTTTCCGCGCCTGCGCGAACGTTTGTCGCAATTGGCTGGCACCCTCTCCGGTGGGGAGCAGCAAATGGTGGCGATTGCTCGGGCGATGATGGCTAAACCAAAGCTTCTCTTATTGGATGAGCCCTCGATGGGTCTGGCACCACTGATGGTAGAAACCATTTTTGAGGTGATTCAAAAGCTCAATCAGGAGGGCATGACGATTTTGCTCGTCGAGCAAAATGCCCGCTTGGCCTTATCCATGGCAGACCGAGCGTATGTGATGGAGAGTGGGGCGATTACCTTATCGGGATCAGCCGATCAGTTATTCAATGACGACCGGGTCCGTGAAGCGTATTTGGGTGTGGATCTAAAAACCTAAGAAATCAAAGAGACCAAAGAAACTTAAGTCAGTTTCTTTAGTAGGACCCGCAAGGTCGCACACATCGTGAGGATTTCGTCTTCGGTGACATTGAGTGCGGGCATAAAGCGCAGTAGATCGGGCCTAGGCGAATTAATCAGCAAACCCTCGGGCTCGTAATCTCTTGCAAGCTCGACCAAGGAGGGCCCGATATCTTTACCGAGCATGAGAGCCCGAAGAAGACCTTTGCCACGCTCGCCTTGCAACCCGAATTCAGAGCAAAGTTTAAGTAATTCGCTTTGTAAGAATGCTCCTTTTTGAATCACTGAGTCCAGAAAGCCAGGTGCTAAGAGTTGTTCAATCACACTAATCCCAACCGCGGTCATCAAGGCATTGCCATTGTAGGTACCCCCTTGATCACCGGGCACAAAGCAGGCCACTGCATCGGTGCATAAAAGAGCCGCGAGAGGAACGCCACCACCAATTCCTTTACCAAGGGTCATGATGTCGGGCTCAATCCCAAAATGTTGGTAGGCAAATAATTTGCCGGTTCGCCCAAAACCAGCCTGTACTTCATCAACGATGAGCAACAGATTGTGCTCTTTAGTTAGCTGGCGAAGTTCTTTCATAAAGGCATCATCGGCAGGAATGACTCCGCCTTCACCTTGGACTGGTTCTAACATGACAGCGACGGTTTTATTGGTGATGCAGCGCTTAACCGATTCAATATCGTTCAGATTAGCCTTAGGAAAGCCTGGCACCTGGGGGGCAAAGAGAGTATCCCAGCCCGGCTTACCCGATGCGCTCATAGTTGCCAATGTGCGTCCATGGAAACTATGGTCAAAGGTAATAATTTCATAAGCACCGCCTTTGTGGATCTGCCCCCACTTTCTGGCGAGCTTGATGGCGCCCTCATTCGCCTCAGCTCCACTATTGGCAAAAAATACTTTATTAAAGCAGCTGTGGCTGGTTAGCAAATCGGATAACCGAATCATCGGTTCGTTATAGAACGCGGGGCTGGGGTTAATTAATTTCTGGGCTTGCTCGTTTAAGGCAGCAACAATGCCAGGATTGCAGTGCCCCAAGCAATTCACGGCCCATCCTTGGAGGAAGTCCAAGTAGCGCTTACCATTTTGATCAACCAACCACGAGCCCTTACCCTCCATCATGATGATGTCGGGCCGCTTGGTGATATGCATCACCGAGTGGGCATCAACAGGACGAGGATCAGAAAGTTGATTCATAGCGCAATCATACAAAAGATCGGTGTAAAAAGGGAATTTGCCCTCAATGACAGGGAATTAGGCATGGGCTAGATCAGCTTCGCTGGTAAACGAGTCGGCATAAAACTCATCCTCGGGCAGACCGCATTGTTCTACAAAATCCGTTTGGGCCGATTGAATCACAATCGGGGCGCCACAGGCATAGACTTGGAACGCACTGAGATCTGGAAAGTCTGCCATTACAGCGTGATGGACAAATCCTGTCCGGCCAGTCCAATGATCGTCTGGCTGTGCTTCAGAAACAACAGGGATGTAATGAAAGCGAGGAATCGTACTAGCAAACTCCTGACAAAGACTATCCATATAGAGATCTTTTGGGCGCCGTCCACCCCAATAGAAATAGACCTGACGATCAATTTTCTTTTGACGCATATGCAACAGAATCGATTTGATCGGCGCAAAGCCCGTACCGGATGCCAAGAAAATAATTGGTTTCTGAGTGTCCTCACGCAAGAAAAAACTTCCTTGGGGGCCTTCAAAACGCAAGATGTCTTTTTCTTTAATTGATTTTCCATCCGCCCCTTGACCAAAGAGGGCGTCAGTAAAAAGACCACCTGGTAGATGGCGAATATGTAATTCAATGGGCCCCTCTTGATGTGGGGGGCTGGCAATCGAATACGCACGACGCTTATTGTCTTTGAGTAAAAACTCTACATACTGACCGGCTAAAAACTGAAAGCGCTCACTCGCAGGTAGTTGCAGTTGAAGAATTGCAACATCATCGCTTGGATATGCAATCGCCTGAACCCGACAGGGTACTTTGCGCACAGGAATATCCCCTCCGCCCTGGATTTCGCGAACATCAATCAGCACATTGGATTTGGGGTGGGCACAGCACAAAAGGGTTGCCCCTGCGGTTTCGTCGAGGGTGCTTAGGGCACTTTGGCTGTGGTCTCCATGCTCCATTCGGCCTTCGAGCAATTTACCCTTGCATGAGCCACAGGCGCCATTTTTGCAGCCATAGGGTAGTTGAACGCCCTGGCGGATGGCCGCTTCCAGAACAGTCTCATCCTCTTCCACTGTGAATGTTCTGCCACTCTTTTTTAGTTCCACCTGGTACTGCAATTCCACTTCTCCCAATAAATCATTACGATGTTAATTCTATGATGTCTAAATCCAGCCAATTTCGTCGCCCCCGTATCCTCATCATCGGATGCGGTGATATCGGTATGCGGGTTGCGCAGCAACTGCAAGGACACACGCTCGTCCAATCGCAAGGTCGACCCAAGATCTTCGCATTAAGCAGCAGCCCTGAGCGCTTTGCCGAGCTTCGAAAGCATGGCATTACGCCCATTCAAGGAAATCTTGACCATCCTGAGACTTTATGGCGAATTGCCCATTTAGCAACAACGGTCATTCATCTAGCTCCACCACCGCACGATGGTGAGTTCGATCAACGCACCCGCAATCTAATACAAATTTTATCCCAGCAGGGGCGATCTGTCAGACGCTTGGTTTATATCAGCACAACCGGAGTGTACGGTAATCGCAATGGTGATTTTGTCGACGAGACCAGTCAATTGCAGCCCACCAGTCCGCGGGCGAAGCGACGCGTGGATGCAGAGCAAACACTCCGTTATTGGGCAGCCTCACAAGGTGTTGCATTAACTATTTTGCGTGTGCCCGGAATTTACGGACCCAATCGCTTACCGATTGAGCGCTTAAAAAACCAAACTCCTGCTTTGCAAGAGCCATTTGATGCGTATTCGAATCATATTCATGCGGATGATCTTGCTCGGCTCATCTGTGCGGCCTTATTTATCGGTAAACCGCAACGTGTGATTAATGCATGCGATGGTAGTGAGCAGAAAATGGGCGATTATTTTGATGAGGTTGCCAGCGCATTGCATTTACCAAAGCCACCGCGATTGCTGCCTGATGAAGTGCGTGTTCAGGTAGGCCCCATGATGTGGTCATTTATGGCAGAGTCACGGCGAGTGCGTAATCAACGACTGGGTGAACTAAAGCGTCCCCTGAAATACCCTCGGGTTAAGGACTATTTAAAAACCTTGTAATTATTTCCAGCTGTCTTTTAGGCCGACGCTGCGATTAAAGACCAACTTTCCTGGTGCGCTATCTTTGCGATCAACCACAAAGTAGCCATGCCGCTCAAATTGAAAGCGTTCTTCAGGCTCGGCGCTCTGCATACTGGGTTCCACATAGGCCTGAATCACTTTTTTGGAATCCGGATTGATAAAGCTCAGAAAATCGTTATCACCGCTATCTGGGTGTGGATTGGTAAATAAATGCTCGTATAAACGAACCTCAACGGGTACGGCTTCTTTAGCATTAATCCAGTGTATGTTCCCCTTCACCTTGTAATTGTTGGAGTCCGGTGTGCCACTTTTGCTATCAGGGAAATAGCGAGCATGAACCTCAGTGATGCTGCCTTGGTTATCGAGTTTGACGCCAGTGCATTCAATGACAAAGCCATGACGTAAGCGCACCCGTCCACCAGCAACTCCATCCTTGGGTGGGAAAAGACGGAAAAATCCTTTTTCAGGATTCATTTGAAAATCATCGGCTTCAATCCAAAGCTCACGCCCAAAATGGAACTCGCGCTTGCCCCATTCGGGATGGTGAGGATGCTTGGGAGCGGAACAGGGTTCCTTTGCGGCATCATCATAGTTTTCAATTACAAGTTTTAGTGGAGCTAAGACTGCACTGGCGCGAGGAGCCCGCGCATCTAAATCATCTCGTAAGGCTTGCTCGAGAACACTCATATCAATCCAGCTATCGGCTTTGGATACGCCGATTCGTTCACAAAATAAACGAATACTCTCTGGCGTATAACCGCGACGGCGGATTCCGACGATGGTGGGCATGCGTGGATCGTCCCAGCCGTCGACGCGTTGCTCCTCAACGAGCTGCAGGAGTTTGCGCTTACTCGTAATGGTGTACGTGAGATTGAGTCTGGCAAATTCGTATTGATGGGGCAAGGGACCGCCAAATACCCCGCACTCTTTCAGACTGTTGAGAATCCAATCATAGAGCGGGCGATTGTTTTCAAACTCGAGGGTGCAAATTGAGTGCGATACGTTTTCAAGGGCATCTGAAATGCAATGAGTAAAGTCGTACAAGGGGTAAATACACCACTGATCGCCGGTGCGATGATGATGAGCATGACGAATACGATAAATGACCGGGTCACGCATCACGATATTGGGGTGAGTCATATCAATCTTTAAACGCACCACATGACTGCCATCGGGGAACTCACCGGCACGCATTTTCTCTAGAAGCGCGATGTTCTCATCTGCTGGGCGATCTCGATAGGGGCTATTAACGCCCGGCGTAGAAAAGTTACCGCGATTTTGATGAATTTCCTCCGCGCTTTGACTGTCGACGTAGGCTTTGCCATGGCGCATCAAGATTTGCGCAAACTCATAAAGGCGCTCGAAGTAATCACTGGCGTAATACAAATGTTCGCGGCCCTGATGGTGCCAATCAAACCCCAGCCAACGTACAGCATCTAAGATGCTATCGACATACTCCACATCCTCTTTCGTTGGGTTGGTATCGTCAAGTCGCATATGGCAGCGGCCACCCGAGGGCAGGGAGTCATAATCTCTCGCTAGGCCATAGTTGAGGCAAATACTTTTGGCGTGGCCAATATGTAAGTAGCCGTTAGGCTCTGGTGGAAAGCGAGTGACTACGGCCGGTAGGGGCTTGCCGTTTGCATCAACGCGATTGGCATAGATACCTTTAGCCAAATCATGATCAATGATTTGCCGTAAGAAATTGGAGGGCTCAACCGAGTTTGCAGATTGCGTAGACATCCCAGTATTGTAGAGAAGACCGCTTGACTGGTTCTGGAAGCCAAAAAATAAGGCCCGCAAATGCGGGCCAGATAGATAAATAAAGTAAATTTTAGGAAAGTCCTATAACTCCTCAGTAAATACTTCTTCACGACTCTTTTTAATCGCTGGAAGAGTAACAATAATCAGTAAAAGAGCCGCCGCAATTAAAAGGCTCAAAGAGAGTGGGCGAGTGACAAAGGTTGTGAAGTCGCCACGAGATAGTAGGAGCGCGCGACGGAAATTTTCTTCCATCATGGGGCCTAACACAAATCCCAATAGCAATGGCGCCGGTTCGCAACCAAACTTAAAGAACATATAGCCAATAATTCCGAAGCTCGCAGTAATAAAAATATCAAATATTGAGTTGTTAACCGTATAGACCCCGATACAGCAAAAGACCAGGATCGCTGGATAGAGCATGCGATACGGAATCTTCAAAAGCTTGACCCAAATACCAATTAGAGGGAGGTTAAGCAAAATCAACATAATATTGCCGATCCACATGGATGCAATCAGACCCCAAAATAAGGTCGGATTACTCGTCATTACCTGAGGGCCTGGTTGAATGTTATGAATAGTCATGGCGCCAACCATGAGGGCCATCACCGCATTGGGTGGAATGCCAAGTGTTAATAAAGGGATAAATGAAGTTTGTGCTGCGGCATTATTTGCAGCTTCTGGTCCAGCAACACCTTCAATGGCTCCTTTGCCAAATTCATCACTGTGCTTTGACGCTTTTTTCTCAACGGTATAGGCGCCAAACGCAGCTAAAGCAGCTCCACCACCAGGCAGAATACCGAGCAATGAACCGATCGTAGTACCTCGCAAAATCGATGGAACCATTCGCTTGACATCCGACCATGCAGGAATCAGACTGGTTACCTTATTTAGAAAGGATTCACCAGCACCCTTTTTCTCTAAATTGAGCATGATTTCAGCAAAGCCAAAAACGCCCATTGCAACTGAAACGAAACCGATACCATCGGTCAACTGGGGAATGTCAAAGGAATAACGAGCAACGCCAGAGTTCACGTCGGTGCCAATGAGGCCAAGCAGTAGGCCTAATAGAATCATGCCAACCGCTTTAATTAGAGAGCCAGAGGCTAAGACGACAGCACCAATTAATCCAAGAACCATCAGAGAAAAGTATTCAGCAGGACCAAATTTAAATGCAACTTCTGCAAGGGGTGCGGCAAAACCAGCCAAAATTAAAGTAGCGACACAACCCGCAAAAAATGAACCCATGCCCGCAGTAAACAGAGCGACTCCTCCGCGCCCACGTTTAGCCATTTGGTAGCCATCAATCGCGGTTACCACTGAGGATGTTTCCCCAGGGATATTGAGCAAGATCGCCGTGGTTGATCCTCCATACTGCGAACCGTAGTAAATGCCCGCCAACATAATGAGCGCAGCAATTGGAGGTAGGGCATAGGTTGCTGGCAAAAGCATAGCGATCGTTGCAATCGGGCCAAGACCAGGTAAGACACCAATTAGAGTGCCAAGCAAGCACCCAATAAAACAGTACATGAGATTCTGCAACGTAAATGCAGTCTCGAAGCCCAATGAGAGATTATTTAATAATTCCATTTGTTATTCCGTTCAATGGGTTATTCGAGAAAGGCTGGCAGTAAAGGAAATTGCAGATTCAATCCTTGTACGAATGCGAGATATGTAAATGTCACTAAGAAAATTGCATTTAGCACCGTACTTTTCCAAGTAAATTCATGGCTTGCGCTAGCAGAAACAAGTACCAAAATAAAAATCGATAACATAAAACCGAGCGTCGGCAATAGCAATCCATAAAGCACCACTGATCCTGCAATCCAAATCACAATTTTCCAATTCCAAGTACCGATATCCTCTTTCGTATTTTTGGATGACATTGATTTCAAAAGAATGAAAAAGCCGAGAGCGGTTAGTAGTGCCCCAAGCCAAAATGGAAAGTAACCTGGACCCATTTTGGCAGCAGTACCCATTTTGTAATTCAAGGCATTAAGCGCAAAAAATAAACCAAAGACCATATACATGATCCCGGCGCCAAAATCCTTCTTATTACGAATATTCAAATGCGTCTCCTTTAAGCAATCGCTGCCTTTTCGTAAAGGGCTATTTTTAGTTGATTTGTGATTGTAAGGGAATGAGCATGGGCATATTTAAGGGTTTGCCCTAATTCTGTGCCAATGCGATAATTCTGCGGATGAAAGTCTCCGAAATCCGCCAAGCCTTCCTCGATTATTTTGCCTCCAAGGGTCACCAAATCGTGGCCTCAAGCCCTGTGGTTCCTGGGGATGACCCCACCTTGCTATTTACGAATGCTGGGATGAATCAATTTAAAGATGTCTTTCTGGGGTTTGATAAGCGACCCTATCAGCGGGCAACTACGGCTCAAAAGTGCATTCGCGCTGGCGGCAAACACAATGACCTTGATAACGTTGGATATACCGCTCGTCACCATACCTTCTTTGAGATGCTCGGTAATTTCTCGTTTGGGGATTATTTCAAAGAGGATGCGATTCAATTTGCTTGGGAGCTCCTAACCCAAGTTTTCAAATTACCCAAAGATAAGTTATGGGTCACCGTCTATGCCGAGGATGATGAAGCCTATGATATTTGGGCAAAAAAAATTGGCGTACCGAAAGAGCGTATCGTGCGCATTGGCGATAACAAGGGCGCTCGTTATGCATCGGACAATTTTTGGATGATGGGTGACACCGGACCCTGCGGGCCTTGCACTGAAATCTTTTATGACCATGGTCCAGAAATTGCGGGTGGCCCACCGGGTAGTCCTGATGAGGATGGCGATCGTTTCATTGAGATCTGGAATAACGTCTTCATGCAATTTAATCGCGACGAGGCCGGTGAGATGCATCCTTTGCCCAAGCCCAGTGTCGATACTGGAATGGGCTTGGAGCGGATTGCCGCTGTTTTGCAGCACGTGCACTCTAACTATGAAATCGATTTATTCGTTCATCTTCTGCAAGCAGCAAAAGACGCGGTTGATCGCGCTGGGGCAAATGGTTGTGATTTAGGCAGTCCATCGCTGAAAGTGATTGCAGATCACATTCGCGCTTGCAGTTTTATTGTGGTCGATGGAGTCATTCCTGGAAACGCAGGGCGTGGATATGTATTACGGCGCATTGCGCGGCGTGCTATCCGTCATGGGTATAAGTTGGGTGCAAGGCAAGCTTTCTTTCATCAGTTAGTACCTGCCCTGGTTGCTGAAATGGGCGATGCATATCCCGAGTTGCGCCAAGCGCAAGCGCGGGTCATGGATGTGCTCAAACAAGAAGAGGAGCGTTTTTTCCAGACCATTGCCAATGGCATGGAGATCCTAGAATCTGCGCTTCAAAATAACCAAAAAGTCTTAGATGGAGAAACCGCGTTTCGTCTGCACGATACATTTGGGTTCCCCCTTGATCTCACGGCTGATGTTTGTCGTGAGCGCGGAGTCAGCGTCGACTCAGCTGGCTTCGAAGCGGCCATGCAACGCCAACGTGATCAAGCACGGGCTGCCGGTAAATTTAAGATGGCTCAGGGCTTGGATTATCGGGGCGAACCCACTCAATTCTTGGGATACGAGCAAGTATTAATTGAGGATGCTCGCATCACCGCACTGTATCGTGATGGCAGCCCAGTCGACTCGATTAGGCCGGGCGAAAGTGCAGTCGTGGTCCTCAATCGCACCCCGTTTTATGCGGAGTCTGGTGGTCAAGTGGGCGATCGTGGCGAGTTGCGAACCGAGCAATCGCAATTCATCGTAGCGGATACCTTTAAGATTCAGGCCGATGTGTTTGGACATCAAGGCGAGCTTCAAGAAGGCGAGTTAAAGCTTGGGGATGTGGTTGAGGCACGTGTGGATACAGGCTTGCGTGCCAAAACGATGCGCAATCACAGTGCGACCCATTTACTGCACAAAGCCTTGCGCGAAGTCCTTGGCGATCATGTTCAGCAGAAGGGCTCCTTAGTCGATGCGGATAAGACTCGATTCGATTTTACGCACACTGCCCCCATAACAAAAGCAGAGATCGCTCGCATTGAGCAGATGGTCAATCATGAGATTTTGACCAATACAGCAACCACTGCCAATGTGATGGCTCTGGAGGATGCACAAAAGACCGGTGCAATGATGCTCTTTGGCGAAAAGTATGGTGAGCGTGTGCGCGTTCTTGAAATCGGCTCATCTAAAGAGTTATGCGGCGGAACCCATGTCAAGAGAACAGGTGATATTGGCAGTTTTAAGATCATTTCTGAGGGCGGAGTGGCCGCTGGTATTCGTCGGATTGAAGCGGTGACCGGTACAAACGTCATGGATTTTGTTCATGGTCTTGAATCAAAGATGCAAGAAGCAGCACAATTACTAAAGACGGCTCCTCATGATTTGCCGCAACGCGTTAGCCAGTTGCAAGATCAACTCAAACATGTCGAGCGCGAGCTCGAGCGTGTAAACGCTAAATTAGCCGCTAGCCAAGGCGATGATTTGATCAATCGGGCAAAGGATTTGCAAGGCATCAAAGTCTTGGCTGCTCAATTAGATTCAGCCGATGCCAAGGTCTTGCGCGACACGATGGATGCCTTGAAAGCTAAATTAAAGTCAGCCGCGATTGTTTTGGCTGCGGTTCAAGATGGCAAGGTAAGCCTCATTGCTGGAGTGACCAGTGATGCGACCAATCGGATCAAAGCGGGCGAACTCGTGAATTTTGTGGCCCAGCAAGTAGGCGGTAAGGGTGGCGGTAAGCCCGAAATGGCCATGGCTGGCGGTAGCGATCCCAGCGGTTTAATTAAAGCGCTTGCAGCTGTTGATGCGTGGGTTGCCGAGCGGATTTAGTGATTCGTCGCTAAAATGGTAAGAATGAGGAGAATGAAATGAGTGAAGCAAGCTCGATTGTGGTTCATCGCGAAGTGGATGCCATTGGCATGAACTGCCCCTTGCCTATTTTGCGTACCAAGAAAACTCTCGCAGAAATGCAAACCGGTGAGGTCTTAAAACTCAAGGCAACTGATTCGGGCGCAACGCATGACATCCCTGCCTTTTGTAAACAAACCGGTAATGAACTCATCGCCACAGATAATGAGGGCGATACGATGGTGTTTTACGTCAAGCGACGTTAAGACAGCCCAGCACTTCGACTAAGCATTTTTCTAGTGGCCTCGATTACTTGACTGGGCTCCAGCAAGTCAAGGCATTCACTTTTGCTATTGGCGGTATCAAAGCAGCCCGCTTTTCGGCAGGGAACGCAATCACCCGGACCTTGCAAGATACATACCTTTTCTACAATTTGGGTTCGATCCCGCAGTTGATAAGGGCGCTCGCCAATAAAGTCATTGGGCCACGGGCCAAAATTAGTCGGCGGTGTGGGTCCAAATAAAGCAATCGTTGGGATTTCGCAGGCAGCGGCAAGATGCGTTACTGATGTATCGACGCCGATATATAAAGCCGCACCGTCTAGCAAAGTTTTAACTTGGGGCAAGTTGAGATGCCCTTGACTGTCAATGACCGATTGGGCGACCTCGCGGTCGAGCAAAGAAAGAATATCCCGGTTAAGGTCAAGATCCTGCTTTGCAGGCGATGCACTTAAGATCACTTGATATTTCTGGGCCACCAGCTCTTTAATTAATTGAGCCCAATACGCTAAAGGCCAACGTTTATAGCCATTGAGTGGCCCTGGATGCATAACCACATACGGATGACGTAGTTGGCTTTGTATTACCGGGGTAAGGACTTGACCGATGGGGGGAGTAACCGAGATGGGATTTGCAAAAAGGTCGAGACCCTTGGCGCGGTAGAAGGGCTCGAGAAGCTTGAGTTTTTCAATAATGACGTGCTGTTCAAAATAATCGACGGGAACCGAGTGTATGCAGACAAAGCGCTTCCACGCACTTTTTTGTCGGCTCTTTGGAGTATCTTGCACAACCACGCCAACTCGGCGAAGCGCTGCGAGTGAACCGAAAAAATAGGCTCGATCACTAGGCTGAGTGATGATCGCTAGATCGTAACGTTGGAATAAACGGTTAAAGAGTTTGAGATATTCCCAGAGATTGGGATGCTCAGAGGTTTCTATCAGTTCATGAATCTCGGAATTGCCCCTAAGCATATCGAGCTTACCGCGATAACCCAAAAAATCAAATTGAGCCTTAGGCCAAATTCGGCGAGCTGCCTGGATTAAGGGTGTGGTGACCAGTACATCGCCAATTTGGCGTGTGGCGATAAAAAGAACTCGGCTTGGATCGTTCATAACTTGATACCAGCTTTTGCCATAATTTTTTCACGGACTCGCTTTGCATTCTCAGCTGCTTTGGACTGATCAGAGATTCGGTGAAACAGATGAAATACTTCGGTTGACCATGCACCAGATTGACGTCGAATACCAGCGTGTTGCAAACGAAAGACAAAATCAGCATCTTCGTGACCCCAGCCAGTCATAGACTCATCAAAACCACCAATTGCCAGCGCATCTTCTTTCCAGCATGCCATATTGCAACCTTTAATACGGCGCCAAACAAATTTCTGATAAACACGCCATGCACCCGAACCCAACTTCAGTACGATGGGCCAGAACTTATTAATTCCACCATTTAATCGATAGCTAATTAAATTGCTTTTGAAGGCTGCGAAGTTCCACTGTGGCCAACTTAGGATCTTTTGGGTTAATGATTCACTGAGAAGCACACGACTCCCGGTCACCATCATTTGTGGTTTGGCAAGTTGACGGTGACGCTTTACAAAATCAGGTTGCACAATGCAATCACCATCTAAGAATATGAGGTATTCACCTTGAGCAGCCCGGATGGCCTGATTGAGAATCATCGTTTTCCGAAACCCTTGATCCTCTTGCCACAAATGTTGAATCGAGTGCCTGGAGCGCTCCTTCATCGAATGAATTAGCGTTGCGGTCTCTGGTTTTGAGCCATCGTCGGCGATGATGATCTCAAAGTTTCGATCGGTTTGAGTTTCTAATGATTCGAGACAAAAACGCAAAGCCTCAGGCCAGTTATAGGTGGCAAGTAGGATCGAGATTTTGAACATAAACGATCTTAGCTCTTTGGGTTATGAGTTCGGGCCATTTGATGGAGTCGCCAAAGTTTCATGTAGCGATAATACGTGCCTTGCGCATTAGAGCATGCCAAGGAAAAGCCTTGAGGTCCATCTAAAAATCCAGCTCGTAAGAAATATGTCCGAATAAATGACCAGGCTCCATGCAAGATAGCTTTGATTGGATTTCCGGTTTTGCCTTTGGCAAACGCCTGTTGGGCGGAGTCGGTGGAATAGCGCTCCATTTTTGCTCTGACCTGTTCGGGGTTCATGAAGCTGTAATGAAGCATCTGATGCTTTAGTTTGAGAACGGTCCCTTGTGGGATTAAACGTTCATGCACCAAATCAGAGGAGAACCGAGCTGTCCCTCGCTTAAAAAGTCGATCTACGAAGTCGGGCGTCCAGCCGGAATGACGCATAAAGCGTCCGCAGTACCAGGATAAGCGTGGGATGGCATAGCAATTGGCTTGCGGTTGCTTAAGAACTGCTTTGATCTCGGCACGTAGGTCGGGGGTCAGGCGTTCATCGGCATCGAGCGAAAGGACCCAATCGGAGTTTGCTAAGTCAAGAGCCCTGTTTTTTTGGGAGCCAAAGCCGGGCCAATCGTCGGGTGAGCTGATTAGCGCCCCATAGGCTTTGGCAATTTCAAGTGTTTTGTCAGTACTTTGGGTGTCTACCACTACAATTTGATCAGCCAGCCCGTCTAAGGAGGTCAAACAATCCCCAAGATTGGCTTCCTCGTTCCGAGTGATGAGTATGACTGATAAGGTGGGCATAATTCATTATATGAATGCTTCAGACCGTCAAGCCCTAAATCGATTAATTGGCTATTTGCGCCCCCATATCCGCCTAATTGTTGGCTCTTTATTGGCCATGGCGCTGGTTGCAGCCTCGGAGACCTCTATTCCGGCTCTCATGAAGCCCCTATTGGACGATGGCTTTTCAGGGAAGATGAATGATCAACTATGGTTGGTCCCAGTCTTCCTGGTGGGACTGGCTATTGTGCGCAGCGGGGCCCAATTTCTCTCTAACTATTTGCTGACCAAGGTGATTAGCAACATTTTGTTGAAGCTGCGTGAACAAATGTTCGCCAGGCTGTTGCGCGCTAAGACCGAGTATTACCAAAAGACTACGGCCTCGAACCTAATTAATGCGGTGGTCTTTGAGGTCAATAATGTGCTATCGATTATGGGCGGTATGCTGATCAGTCTTGTGCGCGATCTGCTCACGGTTATTGGTTTGATGGGGTATTTGTTGTATCTGAACTGGCGCTTAACCTTAGTGGTCTTCGTCATATTTCCGATCATTGCCTATGTGATGAGTAAGATCAATAAGCGCTTGCGGAGTCTCAATCGCCAGCAACAAAGCATGACCAGTGACTTAGCGTACGTAGTTGAGGAGGCCGCAGCCGGTCATAAGATTGTGAAAGTGCATGGCGGTGAAGACTATGAGATGCGCCGTTTTATGGAGAAGGCCGAGCAATTACGTAAGTTCACGCTCAAGGCAGCAGTTGCGGGTGGATTAAATCAGCCAATTACTCAGTTAATTGCATCGATGGCTTTATCGGTCGTCCTAGTCATTGCCATCATGCAATCCGCCAGTCAGGGCGTGACGGTTGGCAGTTTTGCGGCGTTTATTACGGCAATGCTGCTAATCGTTTCCCCTCTTAAGCACCTGGCCGATATTAATCAGCCTTTGCAACGGGGTCTTACAGCCGCTGAGATGATCTTTCAGTTGATTGATCAACCGATTGAGGAAGAGCAGGCGCAAACGTCTAATCTCAAGCGGCTTGAGAAGGCTAAGGGTGAAATTCGGTTTGAAGATCTTTCCTTCTCATACAACCAAGATGAGGGTCGAAAAGATGCCTTACGTAACATCAATCTCAATGTTAAGCCGGGCGAGGTGATTGCTTTTGTGGGACCATCCGGTGGAGGTAAATCAACACTGGTTAATCTGTTACCACGTTTTTATCAGCCCAAATCCGGTCGGATTGTGCTCGATCAAATTCCAATTGAGGAGATTGTTTTAACTGATTTGCGTAAACAAATTGCTTTCGTGAGTCAAGATGTGATTCTGTTCAATGACACGATTGCAGCGAATGTTGCATACGGCTTGAGCACCGGTGATGATATCGATCGTGGTCGTGTAATTGAGGCACTAGAGGCGGCAAATTTATCTAATTTGCTGTCTGAGCTACCCGATGGCATTGATACGCAGATTGGGGATAATGGTAATCGCTTATCCGGGGGGCAGCGTCAACGCCTAGCGATTGCGCGTGCAATTTACAAAGATGCGCCCATCCTAATTTTGGATGAGGCTACGTCAGCCCTCGATTCAGAGTCTGAGCGGCAAGTCCAAGAGGCGTTGGATCGGCTCATGGCCGGTAGAACCACTTTGGTGATTGCGCATCGGTTATCAACCATCGAGCATGCTGACAAGATTGCAGTGCTCGACCATGGTGAAATCGTGGAATACGGCCCACATCGCGAACTAATTGCTAAGAATGGCTTGTATGCCGGCTTGCATCGCTTGCAGTTTAGCGAAGCAGGCTAAGCAATCGAATTAATTTAGGACAATATCGTATTGTTCTTGCCGAAATCCAGCTTCAGCTTGGAGTCGAATCGGCTTTTGAATAAAGTCGCCAAGCATGGCTAAGAACTGATTTTCTTCCTCGAGAAATAAATCAATCACATCCGGTGCCGCGACAATACGGAACTCTTTGGGATTAAATTGGCGGTGTTCACGCACAATTTCGCGCAAGATTTCATAGCAAATCGTCTGTGGTGTTTTGGTTTCACCTTTGCCATTGCAAGAGGAACAGGGTTCGCACAAAATATGGGACAAGGACTCGCGCGTACGTTTGCGTGTCATCTCAATCAGTCCCAGTGATGAGAAATCATTCACATTGGTGCGTACATGATCACGCGCTAAATTCTTCTTGAGCTCGTTAAGAACCGCGTCTTGATGGTCGCTCTGTGTCATATCAATAAAATCAATGATGATGATGCCGCCCAAATTACGTAAACGTAATTGACGGGCAATCGCTTGAGCCGCTTCTAGATTGGTTTTAAATACGGTATCGTCTAAATTACGCGCCCCTACGAAACTTCCGGTATTGACATCAATGGTGGTCATCGACTCAGTTTGATCAATCATCAGATAGCCACCCGACTTAAGATCAACACGTCGACCCAAGGCTTTATTAATTTCAGAATCAATATCAAAGAGGTCAAAGAGGGCGCGCTCACCCCGATAGAGAGTTAGCTTGGAACTCAGTTGTGGCATAAACATTTGCGCAAACTGAGTCAGACGTTCAAAGTTTTCAGCCGAATCAATCCGAATCTGACTGGTCTCCGGCCCGGCCATATCGCGCAATACCCGCTCTGCTAAATTCAGGTCTTGATGAAGAAGTGCGGGAGCCGCTTTTTCTTTGGCGCGCTGAGCAATTTGTTGCCAGGTAGTGCGAAGGTATGTCAGGTCTGAAATTAAGGTTTCGTCGCTCACTTGCTCGGCACTGGTGCGAACAATGATGTCGCTGGATTCATCTGCTGGAATAAGACCTTTCAGACGATTTTTGAGGGCCTCGCGTTCCTCAGGGTTTTCAATCTTTTGTGAGATACCAATATGAATCTCTTGACCTAATGGCCGATAAATTTGCGGCAAATAGACCAAATTACGTCCCGCGATGCTAATTTGGCGGGTGAGTCTAGCCCCTTTAGTCCCAAGGGGATCTTTGAGCACTTGAACTAGGAGAGTTTGCCCTTCGAACAGTACTTTCTCAATCTGACCCCCAGCTTGCTGTTCACCCAAATCATTAAAGTGAATAAATGCGGCACGCTCAAGACCAATGTCAATAAATGCCGATTGCATCCCAGGTAAGACCCGCGCTACCTTGGCCAAATAAATATTGCCCACAATTCCACGCTGGCGCGTACGCTCAATATGGAGTTCCTGAACGGCATTTTGCTCAATTAAGGCAACACGTGTTTCTTGCGGGGTGATATTGATGAGGATTTCTTGACTCATGGGTGGTTTAAACCAAAGCGTACGTGTGCTTCTTGTAGTAGTTGGGTAGTCTCAAATAAGGGAAGCCCCATGATACCGCTATAGCTTCCAGAAATCTCCTCAATAAACGTAGCCGCCATCCCTTGAATGCCATAGGCGCCTGCTTTTCCAAACGCTTCGCCACTGCTCACATAGCGTTCAATTTGCTTAGGACTTAATGTTGCAAATCGTATCGTTGACTTTTGTAATACGCAGATTGGGATGCTTGTTGGCTCTGGGGTAATGGCAACGGCTGTATAGACCCAATGCGTCTGACCGCTCAAGATTTGCAATATTCGTATTGCATCCTCTTGATCGTGCGGCTTTCCGAGGATTTCATGATCGGTTGAGCCCGGAAGGCTTACGGTGGTATCAGCACAAAGAATTGGCGCCCAGGGAAGCTCAATTCCTGCTTTGCAGCGTTGATGCCAACGCTTGAGGGCAGCGATGCTTTTAGCAATGGTTACGCGTTGTGTGTAGTCTGCAGCGCTTTCGTTTGCAAGAGCGATCTCTAAAAACTCGGCGTCCTCATCAGGTGTTGGAAGCAGTAACTGAAAGTCAACCCCAATCTGGGAGAGTAGCTCCTGACGGCGCGGGCTTTGCGAAGCGAGGTAGATAAAGTCGTACTTCATACAAAGATTACTCATTTACTCGCGATGATAGGGGTGACCTTGTAGGATCGTCCAGGCACGATAGAGTTGTTCGATGAGTACAAGGCGAGCAAAGGCGTGTGGCAGAGTAAGGCTCGATAGTCTCCAGGTGAGACCACCATTTGTTTTGAGGCTTGGGTCAAGTCCATTCGCTCCGCCGATCAAGAACGCAACATCTTGACCGTTTGTACGCCAATTCGCTAAATGATCAGCAATTGCTTGAGTGCGAAGATCCAAACCATGCTCATCCAATGCAATGACGACCGCACCCTTTGGAATCGCCGCAAGGATTTTGCTCGCTTCTTTAGCGGGGTTAATATCCGGCTTTAGTTCTTTAAGCTCAATAACGCAGTCGTTGGGCATGCGTTTTTGGTATTCCTGGCATGCTTTAGACACCCAGTCTGGCATTTTGTGACCAACCGCAATAATCCAAAGACGCATGGCTTATTCGTCGCCAGCGTCTTCACTGGCTTTGACCAACTTCTTGGTGCCGGACAGTTTGACCCGAACGGGTTTGTCACCCCAAATTCCTTCGAGTTGGTAGTAGGCTCTCAGCATGGGTTGCAGGATATGAACCACGATATCGCCGCAATCCACTAGAACCCACTCACCCGTCTCTAGGCCTTCGATCGAGATCACCTCACCGCCTTTTTCAAGAACCTTTTCCTTGACTGAAAGTGCTAAGGAACGGGTTTGGCGATTGCTGCTGCCGGTGGCGATGATCACTCGATCAAAAAGTTCGCTGAGTTTGCTGCTGTCGTAGACGCGAATATCTTGTGCTTTGACATCCTCGAGGGCGTCAATGATGGTGCGCTGTAATTTTTTAATATCCATATGGGTGTCAGGGCTCATCTTACCTTGGATTGGTAGAGGCCTTTTTCTAAAATAATGCTCCAGACCGATTCTGGCAACCATTGTTGAATGGCATCCGCACTGGGGTGATGCGCTAGTAGAGGTCGCAGGCTACTCGATGCCAAGTCGATGGAGAGCTCCTCATCCAAATAAATGAGACCGCAGGATTGTTGACAAAGTGCTTGAGCATGCGTGGTTTGATGATCTTGATAATGAGCCAACAGGGGCGGATGGTCCTGTAATTGGATCGCAATCCGATACGGCGGGCGACTCGCTACCGCTAAATGGATGTAATGCATTAAGTCTCGCCAATCATTCCAGGTGTAAAGCTGTAAAAAGCTATCGGCACCCATGAGCCAAATTAAAGCAGTTTGATCACCATAGAGCTGTCGCAGGGCTTTGGCACTATCAATCGTATAGCTAGGCCCAGTTCGATCAATCTCCATCGTATTCACCGTGACTCGAGTGTTGAGACTAAGCCCTTGGAGCTCGATCTTTAGCGCCTCAGCGGCTGCGAGCGTCATGGCATAGCGATCAACCGCTGGAGTAATGTGCGCCCCTTTTTGCCATGGCTCACCGCTGGGTAACCACATGAGCTCATCGAGCTTTAGACGTTTAGCAAAATGCGCGGCAAGACGAATGTGGCCCCAATGTGGCGGGTCAAATGTGCCCCCTAGGATGCCGATGGTTTTATTCAAGAATGATTCGCCTTAAACCTCAGATAGCCAATCGCGTGGCTTGAGATAGCGCTCATAGAGGCGAGCTTCTGGAGTTCCTGGTTGGGGCTGCCAGTTGTATTTCCAAGTAACAACAGGTGGCATGGACATGAGGATGGATTCCGAGCGCCCGCCTGATTGGAGACCAAAGATGGTTCCTCGATCAAAGATCAGGTTGTATTCCACATAGCGACCCCGACGGTATTCCTGAAAATCACGTTCTGCCTGGGTGTAGGGCTCTTGGTAGCGACGCTTGAGAATCGGTAAATACGCTTCGATGAATGCGTCTCCCACTGAGCGCATCATGGCAAAACTTTTCTCAAACCCTAGCTCATTGAAATCATCAAAGAAAATGCCTCCAATGCCACGCGGTTCATCCCGATGCTTGAGATAAAAATACTCATCACACCATTTCTTAAAGCGTGGATATAAATCAACACCGAATGGATCGAGAGCATTTTTGGCGGTTTGATGAAAATGCTTACAGTCTTCATCTACTCCGTAGTAGGGCGTTAGATCAAAGCCACCACCAAACCACCAAACTGGATCTTGATTGGGGGCTTGTGCAATAAAGCAACGCACATTCATATGGGTTGTGGGTGCCTTGGGATTGTGTGGATGAAATACTAAGGAAACGCCCATTGCCTCAAAGGTGCGCCCCGCAATTTCAGGACGATTCTGGGTGGCCGCTGGCGGTAATTGATTGCCGCTCACGTGCGAGAACCCGACACCGCCTTTTTCAAGGATGTTGCCATTCTCTAAAATGCAGGTTCGTCCTGACCCCTGCAACTTACTATCTTTAGGCTTTTCCCAGGCGTCCATGACAAACGATTTGCCATCGACCTCGCTGGTTGCGCTAGTAATGCGATCTTGTAAGTCTAATAAATAACCCTTAACGACCTGAGTATCAATTGTTGCTGCCATTCAATGTCCTTCAGTTATTCTTACTTAATTGCACGGAAGCCGATATCGCTGCGGTACTGCATTCCATCAAAACGAATCTGATCAATCGCAGAATACGCCTTTTGTTGTGCCCCTTTGACGGTATCTGCTAGACCAACAACGCACAATACTCGGCCTCCTGAGGTACGAAGCTCACCATCGTGGATTTTGGTGCCTGCATGAAAGGTTATTTGCTCATTGGTTTCTGCAGGGATTCCAGTAATTGCATCGCCTGTTTTTGGATTTTCTGGGTAGTTGGCAGCTGCCAATACCACTCCAAGGGCAATACGCCGATCCCAAGTTAGCTCCACTTCATTCAGTTTGCCGTCGATCGCTTTATCCAAAGCAGGCACTAAGTCGCATTCAAGACGCGCCATAATCGGCTGGGTTTCAGGATCGCCCATGCGGCAATTGAACTCTAGGGTTTTAATTTGACCATTAGGCTGGATCATGAGACCAGCATAAAGAAAGCCAGTGTAGGGAATTCCGTCGGCGCGCATACCCACTACCGTCGGCATGATCACTTCACGCATGGCGCGAGCATGCACTTCGGGGGTTACCACCGGGGCTGGCGAGTAAGCGCCCATACCGCCTGTATTGGGACCTTGGTCGCCATCGAGTAAACGCTTATGGTCTTGGCTACTGGCCAGTGGCAAGACATTCTTGCCATCGACCAGCACAATGAAGCTTGCCTCCTCGCCTGTAATAAATTCTTCAATCACAACCCGTGCGCCTGCATCGCCGAGCTTGTTGTCGGAGAGCATCATGTCAACCGCCATATGTGCTTCGGGCAAGCTCATCGCAACCACCACACCCTTACCCGCAGCAAGACCGTCGGCCTTGATCACAATTGGCGCACCTTTTTGATCAATGTAGTCATGCGCTGCTACGGCATTCGTAAAGGTTTGGTAATCCGCCGTTGGAATACCGTGGCGTTTCATGAATGCTTTGGAGAAGTCTTTGGAGGACTCTAGTTGAGCTGCTAACTGGGTTGGACCAAAAATCCGCAAGCCCTGATTGCGAAATATATCCACAATTCCTGCAGCTAATGGTGCCTCAGGCCCCACGACGGTTAAGCCAATTTGCTCACGTTTAGCAAATGCAGCAAGCTCTTCGAGATCCGAGATCGGTAAATTTTCAATACCGGCATTTTTTTGATTCGCTGTGCCTCCATTGCCAGGAGCTACGAATACTTTTTGTACTTTTGGTGAGCGAGCGAGTTTCCAGGCCAAAGCGTGTTCACGACCGCCTGAGCCAATTAATAAAATTTTCATGATGAGCTTTCTCGTAAGGCCCTAAAGGGTAGCATTGGTATAGACCGCTTGAACATCATCTAAATTCTCGAGTACGTCCAATAGTTTTTGCATCGATTCGGTTTGCTCTTGATTGAGATCGACCTCGGTCGAGGGCCGCATCGTAACCTCGGCTAACTCGGGTTTTAAACCTGCCGCCTCTAAGGCATTACGAATATTCGTGAACTCAAAGGGATCCGTAATGACCTCGAGTGATCCATCCTCATGCGTGATCACATCTTCGGCGCCGGCCTCAAGCGCCAATTCGAGCAATTGCTCTTCATTAGTCCCGGGTGCAAATAGCAATTGACCGCAGTGTTTAAATAAAAAAGCAACGGATCCCTCAGTGCCCATATTGCCCCCGTGCTTTGAAAAGGCATGGCGCACTTCGGCAACGGTGCGCGTGCGATTGTCCGTCATTGCATCCACAATCACTGCAGCACCATTAATACCGTAACCCTCATACCGAATCTCTTCGTAGTCAACGCCATCGGCAGCACCCGTTCCGCGCGCAATCGCACGTTGCACATTGTCGTTGGGCATATTGGCGTCTTTGGCTTTGTCGATCGCGAGGCGTAGGCGTGGATTAGCGCTCAGATCACCTCCGCCCAAGCGGGCAGCAACGGTAATCTCCTTAATGAGTTTGGTCCAAATCTTGCCACGCTTTTCGTCCTGGCGACCCTTACGGTGTTGAATATTGGCCCATTTTGAATGACCCGCCATGGTGGCAATCCCTCTTTGATGAATATATGAATTTCGGCTTAGAACCGTAATTTTAGGCAAAATACGGGCTTGGCTTAAAAAATGACATCCCAAACATCGATTTCGGTGAATTTGGAACAAGAACATTCAGGAGAAACCACATGTCAGTTACGCACACAAAAGCGATTCGGATCGATGAAGTTGGACCACCCGAAGTCATGAAATACGTCGATGTTTCACTTGGCGAACCAGGGCCCGGAGAAGTTTTGCTTACTCAAAAAGCATGTGGCTTGAACTACATTGATATTTACTTTCGATCGGGCTACTACCCTCAGCCATTACCGGGTGGCATTGGTATGGAAGCATCGGGCATTATTGAGAAAGTGGGCCCTGGTGTGACACATCTCAAGGCAGGCGATCGCGTTGCCTATGCAGGTAGACCAACAGGAGCCTATGCACAAGCTCGCATCATGCCCGCAGAGGCGATTGTGCGGCTACCCGATGCGATCTCATTTGAGACCGGAGCCGGCATGATGCTGCAAGGCCTCACAGTGCAGTACCTTCTAAACGATACCTATAAAGTGCAGCGCGGTGACACGGTCTTATTTCATGCGATTGCTGGGGGCGTTGGCTTAATCGCTTTGCAATGGCTAAAGGCGCTTGGTGCTACCGTGATTGGTACGGTAGGTAGCCCTGAGAAGGCGGCGCTCGCTAAATCCTACGGCTGCGATCATGTGATTGAATACCGCACCGAAGATTTTGTAACACGTGTGAAAGAGATTACCAATGGCAAAGGGGTCGCAGTTGCCTATGATGCGGTCGGCAAAGATACCTTCATGAAGACCTTAGATTGCATCGCCCCACGTGGCATGGCAGTGAGCTTTGGTAATGCCTCCGGATCGGTTCCACCGATCGATTTAGCGGTTCTATCAAGTAAGGGATCGCTAAAGTTAACACGTCCAACCTTGATGACCTATGTACATAATCGCGCACTACTGGAGCCAATGGCCAAGGATTTATTTGAGCGCGTGACTCAGGGGCAAATTAAGATTGAGATTAAGCAACAATATCCTCTGTCTGATGCCGTGCAGGCGCACCGTGATCTGGAAGGACGCAAGACCACTGGTACCACGATCTTGATTCCTTAAGCAGTCGATTTATATGTTTTGGGGGTGAGGCGATGAGATTGGTTAAAATCATCGCTTCGATCATGATTGTTAACGATCAAACGTTAACGAACTAGCCTCGGTGATGGAATTGGTAGACGTGCCGGACTCAAAATCCGGTGCCGCAAGGCGTGTCGGTTCGAGTCCGACCCGAGGCACCA
>JBBAQJ010000022.1:0-22529 GCA_040400365.1 Polynucleobacter sp.
TAGGCCGGGCATTGCAGTTGGCATTAGGCGATAGTGACTCTATTTTTATCGGTCGGCAAGAATGTGACTTATCGAATAGTCGTGCAATCCTTGAATGCCTTCGCGAGATAAACCCTGACTGTGTTATCAATGCTGCTGCCTACACTGCAGTTGATAAGGCAGAGAAGGAAAAGGAAACCGCATTTGCAGTAAATGCATTGGCCTTGAAGGCAATGGCTGAGTATTGTGCTGCTCATCAAAAAAAGCTGATCCATTTTTCATCGGATTATGTATTTGATGGGATGAAATCATCACCTTACGTGGAGAGCGATCTTTGCATGCCTCTAAGCGTATACGGCAAGAGTAAATATGCTGGTGAGTTGGCAATAATTGAGGCATTTGCCTCCCAGCCAATGCCATTAGGCAAAGCAAGCGGTCAATATTCCATCCTTAGAACGAGTTGGGTATATGGTGATGGGGCAAACTTTATACGTACCATTTTGCGATTAGCCAAGGAGAGAAGCTCGCTCAATATTGTTGCGGATCAGTTTGGTGCGCCGACGTCAACGGATTGGCTGGCAAAGCTTACTATTGCCGTCCTTCAAGAGTCTCAATGGGAATCAGGTGTTTATCATGCTGTTCCAGCAGGTCGCACTAGCTGGTATGAGCTTGCGCGCTTTGTCATCGAGTATGCTCAATCCCTGGGTGTACGGTTTGCGCTCGATGTCGGCCAGATTCTTCCAATTCCGGCTAGTGATTACCCGCTACCCGCAAAACGACCGATGAACTCTCAGTTGTCTACGCGTAAGATGGCAGATGCCTTACCAAGTTACCAAAATCTACTCGCCCAAGATTGGAAAATAAGCGTGGAGTCATACCTTTTAAATTTAAAGTCGCAGGGCCTGCTTTAACCGTAAGTGAGCCGGTGCATAGTTTAAGATGCACATATTCGATGCAAAGGGCTGATTGATGAGTATTCAACGAAAGGGCATTATTCTTGCTGGGGGCTCAGGTACCCGCCTGTACCCAGTGACCCAAGCTGTATCAAAGCAGCTGATGCCAGTCTACGACAAGCCGATGATTTACTACCCCTTAACGACCTTGATGCTCTCGGGGATTCGGGAGATTTTGATTATTTCCACTCCACACGATACCCCCCGTTTTCAGGAGCTTTTGGGGGATGGAAGTCAGTGGGGCGTGCATTTTCAATATGTGGTTCAACCATCACCGGATGGATTGGCGCAAGCATTCATCTTGGGAAAATCATTTATTAATCATCAGCCAAGTACCTTGGTACTCGGTGATAATATTTTTTATGGCCATGAACTGGTTAACCAGCTCCATCGAGCATCTGAACAGGATCATGGCGCAACGGTTTTTGCCTACCACGTACATGATCCCGAGCGTTATGGCGTAGTGGAATTCAATGATCAGCGCCGCGCACTTTCCATTGAAGAAAAGCCTAAGCAACCTAAAAGTAATTATGCGGTAACGGGTCTTTACTTCTATGATGAACAAGTGTGTGAGATTGCCGCCTCTATTAAACCAAGTGCCCGAGGGGAGCTTGAGATCACGGATGTGAATCGGGTCTATTTAAATCAAAATCAACTTGAAGTTGAAATCATGGGCCGTGGCTACGCTTGGCTAGATACCGGCACCCATGACTCTCTACTCGATGCTGCCGGATTTATTGCGACGCTGCAAAAGCGTCAAGGTTTAATGGTTGCTTGTCCTGAAGAAATTGCCTATCGTAATGATTGGATTAGCGCAGCAGACGTAGAACGAATTGCCGCACAACTGAGTAAAAATAGCTATGGTCAGTACCTCCGAAAAATACTCACCGAGTCTCGTTAAGAGCAATGACCTCACCACTTAAGCTAACAGCTAAAAAAACGTCGCTACAAGATGTATTGGTCATTGAGACAAAGGTCTTTGGTGATGAGCGAGGGTGGTTTTATGAGTCCTTCAATCAGCAGGAATTCTTAACCGCAACAGGTATTGCTACTCCTTTCGTGCAAGATAACCATTCGCTCTCAAAGCAAGGCATTTTGCGCGGTCTTCATTATCAAACCCAACATGTCCAGGGTAAATTAGTACGGGTAACCCGCGGCGCTGTTTTTGATATTGCAGTCGATTTACGACAATCCTCCCCCACCTTTGGTCAATGGTTTGGTCTTGAGCTTAGCGCTGATAATCATCTACAGCTTTGGGTTCCACCTGGCTTTGCTCACGGCTTTCTGGTTTTATCTGAATACGCTGAGTTTTTGTATAAAACAACTGACTATTACGATCCAAGCAGTGAGCGGTGCTTGATTTGGAATGACCCGACCCTTGCGATTGAGTGGCCAATTGATCAAATTGGCGGCGCACCGCAACTCAATGCAAAAGACTCAGCGGGCCTTCTTTGGGATGAGGCACCCAAGTTTTAAATGCAGCAAGCGCAATCCCCCCATTTTTTATTAGTCAAACTTTCCTCATTGGGGGATGTGCTCCATAACCTACCCATGGTTTGGGATATTCGGCAGCATTATCCAAATGCCACAGTTGATTGGGTGGTCGAGGAGGCGTATATCGATCTTTTAAAGCCCCTTCAATCAAGCAATAGTTTTAAAGGGATTGACAGGATTATTCCAATTGGTTTACGGCGTTGGAAAAAAAATATTCTGAGCGTAAGGCATTGGCAAGAACTCAAGCAATTTATTCATACTTTGCAGCAAGATCAATACGACGTGATTATTGATTCGCAAGGATTAATAAAGTCGGCAGTGGTCACTAAGTTAGCACATCGTACGCAAGGGGGGCAAATTACTGGACTTGCGAATGCGACCGAATTTTCAGGTTATGAGCCTTTAGCTCGGATGTTTTACTCCGAATCGGTTGCTGTGCCCAGACAGTGTCATGCAGTTGATCGCTCACGTTATCTTCTGAGTTCTGCTTTAGATGTTGCTCCGATTCCCCGTTCGTCAATTCCTAAGTTCTACCCAGAGTCTTTTGTAAAAGACCTTACTAATTACGATTTAAGTCCTGAAATTGCAAATGATTTAAAAACTCCTTATGTTTTATGTTTTCATGCGAGCGCCCGGGCTGCCAAGCAGTGGGATATCCAAGGCTGGGTTGCAGTTGGGAAGTTTTTACTAGAGCGGGGCTTACATCCAGTATTTCCATGGGGGAGCCCCCACGAGAAACAAATCAGTCAGCAGATTGTTGAAGGGATTGGTGGCGGTGATTATGGTGCTATGGTGCCCCCACCTTATTCCATCATGCAGTACTTTGAGATTACTAGTCATGCACGATTAACAATCGGTGTGGATACGGGCTTAACTCATTTGGCCGCAGTATTAGGTCGCCCCACCATTGAAATCTATTGCGACTCCCCAATTTGGAAAACAGAGGGATATTGGTCAAATCAAGTGATTAATTTGGGCGACATTGGTCAGCCGCCTAGCATTGAGAGTGTGCTCAATGGAATTGAGCGCTTAATCGCATCCTAAACAATTAACGCAGTAGGGCATTAATCGCAAGAAGGTCTTCATCGGATAGATTAGCAGCCTGTGCTTTTAGGCGTAATGCATTCATGATCGTATCGTAGCGCGCCTTGTAGAGAGAGGCGCGCGTGGTAAAGAGTGTATCTAAGGCAATTAAGACATCGATGTTAATGAGGGTGCCAACGTTGTACCCTAATTTACTAGATTCCACTGCGGTAGCAGAGGATTTCTCAGCGGCTTCTAATGCTTTGACTGTGGCTAAGCCACCATAGAATCCAGTGAATGCTTGACGGGTTGCCTGGGCAGCGGTGCGGCGTAGGTTGTCATAATCTGCCTTCGACTTATCAAAAAGTGCTGCATTTTGTCGAATGACGGACGTATTAAATCCACCCGAAACGATGGGCAGTGTCATTTGCAATGCCAAGGTATTGTTATAGATATTTTGGGTCGGCAGCGGGTTAAAGTTCAGAGCAGAACCATTTGATTGGTTAAAACCCGCAGTTCCCACAAAGTTAACGCTTGGATAGTTTGCAGCAAGGGAGGCTTTATAGACACTCTCGGCTAATTGCACGCTGAGTTGACCTGCTAATACCCCATAGTTGGCGTTTTCGGATTGCGTAATCCAATCCTCCAATGCTTGGCCCGGGGGAAGTTTGGGACTCACACTTTCCGCAATCGGAACTCCCTTGATATCTTTATTGCGGGCCCTTGGATCGGCCACCACTCCAGCAATCGAAACGTCTTTTGCCATTGGTTTAATGTGTTTGACGGGATGACCAATCAGTTGCTCTAAAACACCACGTTTTACAACAAGATCGGCATGTGCAGCAATCTCTTGAGCATTGGCAACATCAAAGCGTGCCTGGGCATCATTGGCATCGACGATCGTAGCGGAGCCGATTTCAAACTTCGCTTTTGCAGCCTGCAGTTGTTGACGGATTAACTCTTTTTTGCTTTTGAAGAGCTCAACATTGTCTTGAGCCGTTAATACATCAAAGTAGGCTTGCGATACCCGAATGACTAAATCCTGTTGGGCCTGATAGAACTGGAGATCAGAGATTTTGCTATTGAGCTCTCCTTGTTTAAATAGTTGCACCCCACTTAGGTTAAAGACCGGTTGAGTCAGTGTGAGGGTATAGCTGCGCTGATCATAAACTCGGTTAGTTCCCTCGCCATGCTGGAAAAACCGTGTTGCTGTTGGGTTAGCCGAGACCTGGGGTAACAATACGGACAGACCTTGCCAGTAAAGTTCTTTTTGGGCCGCTAAATTAAAGCGTGCACTATTAATCACTGGATCATTAAATGCAGCCTCTTGATAAAGGCTAAGGAGATCTAAGGTCCTACCCTCGAGTGCTTTGCGTTTTTGGGGGTCCGTTAAGTTCGATGAAATTGGTGGGATCGGAATGGCTGTTTGTGGCGGTGCCTCGAGCTTTAGAAGGTCTTGAGGACTTAAGGTCTTGGGTAAGGCATTATTTGCCGGCGTGACAGTGACCGATCCTTGATTATTTGCTTGAGCAAATACCTGGCTAGATATCATCCATCCAGCCAGTCCAATGAGGGAAATGAATGGGAACCGTTTCATTGAATGCATGATCCGAAGTTTAAGCCCAAACGCCAAATTCATGAGTTTAGGGGTTTAAGGCTTTAGTATTGATGCCTATGGACCCATTACTTTTATTCAAAGCCCTCATCCTCGGGATTGTTGAGGGCTTAACCGAGTTTTTACCTATCTCGAGCACCGGGCACTTAATCTTGGTAGGGGATCTATTAAATTTTAATGATGAGCGTGGCAAAGCCTTTGAAATCATTATTCAGTTTGGTGCCATTTTGGCAGTCTGCTGGGAGTACCGTGAGCGCCTATTTAAGGTAATCAATACCATTTTCTCGAGTAAACAATCGCAAAGGTTTGTTTTGCATGTAGTCATTGCCTGTATTCCAGCTATGGGGCTTGGTCTTATTTTTGGTAAGCTCATCAAGGCCCATCTATTTTCACCAGTCCCTGTGGCAAGCGCATTTATTGTGGGCGCCTTTGTGATCTTCTGGGCAGAGTATCGCCAAACCAAAGCATCGACCATGAAGAAAATCGATAGTATTGACCAGTTGACTGCACTTGATGCCCTAAAAGTAGGGCTAGCTCAATGCGCCGCTTTAATTCCAGGCACCTCGCGCTCAGGAGCCACGATTATTGGCGGCATGCTCTTTGGACTACCGAGAGCTGTCGCAACTGAATTCTCTTTTTTCTTAGCAATCCCGGTCATTGGTGGAGCAACTGCGTATGAGTTGCTCAAGATTGCAAACTCGCCCCAAGCGTTTGGTTTTGCTGAGTTTGCACCTACCCTCTTGGTCGGATTTGTCGCTGCGTTCATTTCGGCATTTATTTGTGTGCGTTGGCTGATTCATTATGTTGCGCATCACAACTTTATCCCCTTTGCTTGGTATCGTATTATTTTTGGCGTTTTAGTTTTGGTGACCTCGTACACCGGTCTTGTCGCTTGGTCTAACTGATAGTTGTAGAGTAAAAAATATGAACCTTTCAATCGATGCTATACAAGCCAATATTCAGTTGGCTTTGGCACCTGTCTTTCTCCTAACGGCTGTTGCTACCTTAGTTGCTGCGATCACAGCTAGACTAGCGCGTAATGTAGATCGGATGCGTTTTATTCAGAACCAGCTATACGGTGATCAGCAGCTTAGTCAAAAGCTGAAGACGCATTATGAGAAAGAAATTGATGAGTTCAAGACCAGAGGAAGGTTATGCACTCTGGCTATTTTTTTTGATGTCTTGGCGGGCGTTTTAATTTCTCTGACTGTTCTTGAGCTATTTTTAGTTCAAACCGGTGCCGGAAAATTAGTCAATGTGGGTTATGTTCTGATCACCTTTGTTGCGGGTTTGGTCTCATTTGTGGTTTCTCTAACGCTTATCTTGGTTGAAGTCGTCTTTGCCTATCGCTCAACGAGTTGGGATATGCCAGACGTTTCAAAATAATGTGATAGGCTAATACGGTGTCTGGTTCTCAGCCGCACTTGCGACGGATTCGTTCATTTGTTCGTAGAGCGGGCCGCACTACGAACGCCCAAGAGCATGCGATTGCAACCTTAGGCAATCAATTCCTACTTCCATATCAAGATACATTATTTGATTGGTCAGTTTTTGGTGAGCAATATCAGAATTCTCCGCGGATTGTGGAGATTGGCTTTGGCATGGGGGAGTCTACCGCTCAGATTGCGCAAGTTCGTCCCAACGATATATTTTTAGGTCTTGAGGTTCATGAGCCCGGGGTTGGTGCGCTTCTTAAGCGCATTGGTGAGTTGGATCTTCGTAATCTTCGTTTGATTTCTCATGATGCTGTTGAGGTGCTCGAGCGGATGATTGCACCCAATTCTTTGGATGGGGTTCATATTTTCTTTCCTGATCCATGGCATAAAACGCGTCACCATAAGCGCCGCTTGATTCAAAAGGAGTTTGTGGATCTGCTAGTTTCCCGACTAAAGCCTAATGGCTATCTTCACTTGGCAACCGATTGGCAGCATTACGCCGAGCAAATGCTCCTAGTTCTTAACCATCATCCCCAACTACGAAATCAATCGACTCAAAAAGTTCGTTTAGGAGCCATTCTCGGTATCGATCAGGATCAAACCATCGGTGGTATTAATTGGGCGGCTAAGCAGTTACAAGAGACGCATGAGGGTTTTGTGGATAAGCCCTCGTATCGTCCACTGACTAAATTTGAGAATCGTGGTCTTAAATTGGGTCACGGGGTTTGGGATTTGCTTTATCGCAAGCGTGTGTCTTAAAGACCCATACAGACGTATTTCATTTCAAGGTACTCGTCGATTCCCCAGGAGCTACCCTCGCGACCCAAACCAGATTGCTTGACGCCTCCAAATGGGGCTACTTCATTCGAGATCAGTCCGGTATTGACCCCCACCATACCAAATTCAAGCGCTTCGGCGACCTTCCAAACCCGACCTATATCCCGACTATAAAAGTAAGACGCTAGACCAAATTGACTGCTATTAGCCAGTCGAATCACTTCATCATCATTCTCAAACGGTATTACTGGCGCAACAGGGCCGAAGGTTTCTTCATGGGTAATGAGCATGCTATTTGTTACATTGGCAAGAACCGTTGGTTCATAAAACGTTCCACCCAGACTGGCACGTTTACCCCCAATAACAAGTTGCGCCCCTTTGCTCACTGCATCGGCTACATGCCGCTCTACCTTTTCAATGGCAGCTTGATCGATCAGGGGCCCTTGAGAAACGCCTTGCTCTAGACCATTTCCAATCTTGATTGCTTTGGTTGCCAAAGCTAACTTTTCTACAAAGGTATCGTGCACCTGTTTATGCACATAGAACCGATTGGCGCAGACGCAGGTTTGCCCGGCATTTCGGTATTTAGAGCTCATGGCACCAGACACAGCAGCGTCAATATCGGCATCGTCAAACACAATGAAGGGTGCATGACCGCCAAGCTCTAAGGAGAGTTTCTTAACCGTTGGAGCGCATTGCGCCATAAGAATGCGACCTACCTCTGTGGAGCCGGTAAATGATAGATGGCGAACGGTTGGGGATTCACAAAGGGCCCTGCCAACCGCAATGGATTGCTCGGCATCGGCGGTCACAATATTAATGACCCCTTGTGGGACCCCTGCTTGTTGAGCAAGTTCTGCTATGGCGAGTGCTGATAGCGGCGTTTGTTCTGCAGGCTTAATCACGATGGTGCATCCGGCTGCCATTGCCGGCGCGATTTTGCGAGTAATCATGGCAATCGGAAAGTTCCAGGGTGTGATGGCAACGCAGACCCCAATGGCTTGTTTTAAAACAATAGTGCGCTTATCACTCCAGGTCGTTGCTGGAATCGCCCCCATGACTCGTTTGGCTTCTTCAGCAAACCATTCCACAAATGAGGCTCCGTAGACTACTTCGCCTTTGGCTTCGGCCAGGGGTTTGCCTTGTTCAAGAGTCATGAGGGTGGCGAGATCATCCGCGTTGGCCAAAATTAACTCAAACCACTTGCGCATGACCTGGGCACGCTCTTTGGCCAACTTGCTTTTCCAGGCATTAAGGGCTAGCTCTGCAGCGGAGATCGCCTCTTGGGCATCCGAGGCGTTCAAATTGGCAACCTTAGCAATGATTTCGCCGGTGGCGGGGTTGGAAACTGCAAATCGCGCGTTCCCTGATGCTTTTACCCACTGGCCGTTGATCAGCGCGTCCTCATGAAAAAGACCAGGGTTCTTCAGGAGTTTACGGATATCAGCTAATAAATTGGGGGCATTCATGATGATTTTCTTTTGAGTAGATGTGTCTCGATCGCTTAGTGTAATCCCAACCGTCGAGGAGAATTATTCGGAATAATTTGGTTCGTAGGGGAGGTGATTGACTCCAGAAATCCAAAAAGAGAGCCTTCAATTGCATTACCCATGGAGCGAATGATGATTTCTGAAAACCACTACCAATAGTGGGTTCAACTCAGTTGACAGCCTATAGGTTGATTGAATGGCAGATCATTTTTTCCAAAATATGAAAATAAGTCACGAATCGATGTTTTTTTCATGATGAGGAATAAGTGTTGACTAACTTAATCAAGCCATTGTTTTAATTAATCTTTTTATATTCAGCATCGCATCATATTAGGGTTTAAACGGATAATATGAATTATTTGATATATAAAACCATTTCTTTATTCTTGACAGGTTATATAGAGGTTTCTAAGATTCGGCATGTTTAACAGATGTTGCACTGCAATATGAATAGAGTTTTGTCATTTCAATTCTTTGTATTGTGTGTGACCCAAACAATGAAATCATTTAATTTGCCAAAGACAATTGGGATTGAACAGCACTTTACTGCCGCCTCTTTAGTTAGGCTCATCCAGCGCCTATTCGCTTTTTTGGTTGCCGCTATCCTTGCTCTTTGGTTACTTGGCCCCCGTACCGGCGCCGGAATTTTCGATCTTGCCCACTACTTAGTACCCGCAGAAGCTCGTGTGCTGATTCTTGGTGCGGATAGCGCTGAGATCTTGACGGCTGATGAGTCCGCGAATCAGCTCAAGTTTTGGAGCTCAAGCCCACAGAGCATTCCCTCGATCGCCGGGCCCGCATCCCAAATTCCCGGGCATTTGGTCGACTTAAGTGCGATCGATCGCTCCATATTGCGAACTGAAAATGAGCGTCGTGCGGTTGCCGATCACTTGGCCAAAAAATTTGGTATTTCAATGGAAGACACGCTTCACTACGTCAACCAAGCCATGATGGTGAGCAAAGAAGTTAACTTAGATCCTACCTTGATTTTGGCTGTGATGGCTACAGAATCCAGCCTAAACCCTCGTGCTGAGAGCCGTGCCGGTGCCCAAGGGTTAATGCAGGTTCGAACTCACGTCCATCAAGAGAAATTTGAACCCTATGGCGGTCCATTGGCGGCCTTTATCCCTGAAGCCAATATTCGGGTGGGCGCTCTGATTTTGAAGGCCTGTATCGCTCGTGCTGGATCGCTTGAGGATGGTTTAAAGAGTTATTTGGGTGCTCCCAATGCAGCGAGTGGGATTGGTACCTATACCCACAAGGTATTTTCACAGCGCGAAGAGTTACGTAACGTTGCTCGCCGTTTAGGCGGTAACGTTTAGTTCACTACGATTTCAGCTTGCCGCAGTTTTTGGGCAAGTTGATCCAGAACCCCATTGACGTATTTATGGCCATCGGTACCACCAAAGGTTTTGGCTAATTCAACTGCTTCATTGATTGCCACTTTGTAGGGGACTGATAGATCAGCAGCTAGCTCATACGTGCCGATCAGCATTGCGGCATGCTCGACTGGTGATAGCTCAGCCAAGGGTCGATCCAATTCCGGAATAATTAATGCATCGAGTTCTTGGTGTTGGCCAATCACCCCCTGGAAGATGCTTACAAATAAATCACCCTGACATTTTTTAAAGGCCGGATCCTCGCCCAGTTGTTTTGTGATCGCACTGATTGTTAAGGGAGCATCGCTTAGCTCGCCCGCCTTTTGAATCACTAAATACTGATAAATACCCTGCAAGGCATACTCGCGGGCACGCCGCCGCGGAGTGAGCGAGCGCTTTGGGTTAGGGGTCGATCCAGCGGTCATGTATTTATGTTGACTCAATATCGAGGTCAGGATTGATGGCTAGGGCGAGATTGGCCATTTCAACTGCAGCTCGAGCACAATCACGACCCTTTTCGAGAGTGCGTGCAAATGCTTGATCATCGGTGTCACACGTTAGCACCCCATTGGCAATCGGAATACCATGATCCAAACCAATACGAGTAATGGCGCTTGCCGACTCATTGGAGACTAATTCAAAATGGTAGGTTTCCCCCCGAATGACAGCACCTAGGGCGATCATGGCATCAAACTCGTGGGTCTTCGCAAGTTGCGAGAGGGCAAAGCCAATCTCTAAGGCGCCAGGTACGGTCACTAGCTGAATATCCTGATGAGCCACGCCAAGGTTCAGTAGCTCGGTAATGCAGGCCTCCGATAGGGCTTTACAGTGCTCTTCATTAAAACGAGCTTGCACGATCGCAACCCTGAGATCTTGGCCATTTAAGTCAGCCTCAAAGACATCGATATCGTTCATACGGCATTCCTCAAGATGAGATGGGTGTGTAAGGGATGTGGTCAACGATTTCTAACTGATAGCCAGATAAACTCGGCACTCTAGAAGAGTTGGCTAGTAAACGCATTTTGCGTACACCTAAGTCTTTGAGGATTTGTGCCCCAATTCCGTAGCTACGGAAATCCGTTTTACGCTCTGCGCCGGATTCACCCGATGGTTTTGATGGGTTGTGATTGGAACCTTGGTCTAATTGGGTTAACTTCTCAAACTGCGAAAGCCATTTGATTTCATTGGGAGCCGCAACTCCGGCAGCATTAAGTAAAACAGCAACGCCGCACGGTGCATTGGCGATCACTTGCAAGGCTTTGCTCAAAGGCCAGGAATGTGTAGATTGATCAATATCTAGAAGATCCAAGACGGTGACCGGTTCATGAACCCGCACAATCGATTCTTCGGCCGATTGCGGATTTCCTTGAACAAGTGCCAGATGTAAACAGTTACTCGGCGTATCCCGATACACCACACCCGTAAAGCGACCCCATGGACTGGCAAACTCGCGCACGCCTTCGCGCAACACAATACTCTCTGTTTGACTGCGATACTGAATCAGATCCGCAATCGTTCCAATCTTGAGTTGATGCCCTTTGGCAAACTCGATGAGATCCGGTAAGCGTGCCATGCTGCCATCGTCTTTCATGATCTCGCAAATCACGGCAGTAGGTGAGCAACCGGCAAGACTCGCTAAATCACAGCCGGCTTCCGTATGGCCAGAGCGGATTAAGACACCTCCAGGTTGAGCCATTAAAGGAAAGACGTGACCTGGTTGAACCAAGTCGGCTGGTTTGGCATTTGGGGCAACCGCGGCTTGGATGGTACGTGCTCGATCAGCTGCTGAGATGCCGGTGGTCACGCCGCTGGCGGCTTCAATCGAGACCGTGAAGTTTGTACCTAGGGCAGTGCCATTGTCTCGAACCATCAGCGGCAGGTTTAATTGCTGGCAACGCTCTTTGGTGAGGGTGAGGCAAATAAGACCGCGACCATGCTTGGCCATGAAGTTAATGGCTTCGGCACTCACGTGATCGGCGGCAAGAACTAAATCACCCTCATTCTCACGGTCCTCTTCATCAACCAAGATGATCATCTTGCCAGCACGAAGGTCGGCCACGATCTCATGAACGGGGCTAATGGCTGGTAAAGAAGGGTTTGGCATGGTTGTGGAATTCGTCAGTAGAGCGTCATTTTAAGCCTTCTTGCTCCTTGTAGGGCTCTACGACAGGATTTTCCGAGGCGACTGATGGTGAAGCCTTATGGATTTGGGAACAATCTTTGGGATCAGCCACTTCAGGAGAATCCTAATGAACGATGACCATTTAGCCGAATCTGGAATGGTGTTATTTGAACTTTTGATTGCGATGACCCTTATCGTGGGCAGTATTACGGTCGCATACACGGTTTATTCAAAACTCGTCATGAAGGCTATTCAATTAGAGCGCTCCCATGCAGCATGGGTTCATCAGAAGAACCAGCATGCGATTGTAATTTACCGCAATCGATTCAAAAGTCAGCAACCGCACAATGTGCCTCGATCAAAACAATGACCCTATTGGCATGCTTAACGGCACTCACACTCAGCGCCATTTTGCTATTTCCACCCGCATGGTTGGTTCATCAAGTACTCACTTATCAGGTTCAGATCGAGGACCGTGTCTTACTACAACAGAATATGGATCGCTCATTGGAGTTAATCAGTCGAGCGATTCAGGGTGCAGGGTATCAAGCAAGCTCAACGCAGCATCCATTGATCGTAAATCCAATCACCATTCAAAAAGGAGGCTCTTCTCGCGGTTCTGATGCGATTGTGCTCACCCAAGATATTCCGGACAAATTAGGGTATGACTGTATGGGTAATCCCTTGATGCTCGAGCGAACCATTCAGCAACAGGCCTATCAGCGGTTTTATCTAGAACCCAGTCGGCATGATTCTCGAACTCAGATACTGATGTGTCAGAGTGTTGATCGTCAGGGTCGATTGCATCAGGGTGAAATTCTGAGTAACGTCCAGTCCTTACAGATTGACTGGGTACAGGCGCATTCACTGAACCAACTGCCTAATTTCTCCCGAACCCCAACCGGCCTAGTTGCCATTACCCTAAGCGTGCAAGCTCATTCAGGACCAAATAACCCAACGAGGGTCATCGAGCAGACGCGCTACATTAGTCAGCGTCATGGAGCTTATAACCCATGATATTGCTTTGGGTAATGAGCCTTTTGCTTTATCTAGCCTGGGCGGTTGCCCAGTTAGAGTCGGTGCTCGCCCTTGAGATTCAATCGCAAGCGATGCAGGTCCAATATCAGTCCGAGTTTGAGAGGGCAGAAGTGCTCTTGGCGCAGTGTGAAGATCGCCTAAGAACATTATTGATTCATGAGCCAGATCCTTCGCACGACTTCGATGCGTTAGCTACAAAGGGCTGCCGACTAAAGTTGATCAGTAAACCACAAATGGCTCATCAACAGAAGCATCTAATGAAGAACACGCTACTAGTCGAGATGGAAGTTGGTCAAGGAATTCGGCTTCGTAGCGTGCTTCGTTATCAAATCCCTAGCCAACACCTCAGCCGCATCAATTGGCAGCCAATCTATGAGTAGCAATCAGAAGTGTTGTTTATTTGACTCACGAGGGTGTGGGGAGCAGGGGCATACCTTATTGGAGTTGATGGTGGTCATCGCGCTCATCAGTTTGCTGCTGATGTTTGGGGTGCCCCAGATACAGGCCCAGTTTTATGAGCGAGAGCTCGAGCATGTGGCGCGCCAGTTTATTTATCACGCGCAGTTTGCAAGACAGCGTGCTCTCTATGGTGGTCGCGATATGCTCTTAAAGCCAAGAGCAACGAATGATGATGAGGCGAATTGGAATTCAGGTTGGCAGCTTGAGGGTATTGGTACAAAGGGCTCGCCAATTATGATTGTTCGACATTCCTTGCCTGCCAATATCGCGATTCATTCTGAGGGGTTTACGGATCCGCATTCAGGACAAAGCCAGATACGATTTAATCCTGCGGGCGCCGCGAAATCAAAACATGGTGGCTTTGTTGCTAACCGCTTGATTTTTGCTCACACCAAGAACACATCCCTGCAGCGCCATGTGATTTTGGCAGCAAGTGGCCGCTGGCGTATATGTAACCCAAATTCTGCTGCGAATCGAAAAGGGCTGGGTTGTTAGTGAATTTAGTCAGATCAATAAATCGGGTTTAATAGCGCTATGACCCAATTTAGTTCATTTGATCAGCAGATGATGGCCTTAGCACTTGATGAGGCTAAGAAAGCCTTATACCTCTCTAACCCCAATCCACGGGTGGGTTGCGTCATTACCAAAGGTGAGCAGATTTTGGGGCAAGGATTTACCCAGCAAGTTGGGTCTCAGCACGCTGAGGTCGAGGCCATCGCTAATGCACGACGGCTGGGGGCGAGCGATGCTGATTTTGCTGAAAGTACCTTTTATGTCACGCTTGAACCTTGTTCGCATACTGGGCGCACCCCCCCGTGTTGTGATGCACTGATAAAACTTTCGCCACAGCGCGTGGTCATTGCCATGCAAGATCCCAATCCCAGGGTCTCGGGACAGGGGATCGCGGCCTTGCAAAAACATGGCATTCAGGTGGACCTTGGTTTAATGGCCCAAGAAGCGGCTTTACTCAATCCTGGATTTATTAAACGCATGACCCTGGGTCTTCCATATGTGCGCATGAAGATTGCATCGAGTCTGGATGGTCGTACCGCACTACCGAATGGGCAGAGCCAGTGGATTACAGGGCCAGTTGCTCGTGCAGACGGTCATCATTGGCGGGCTCAGGCTTGCGCCATTCTTTCGGGTGTGGGTACGGTTAGGGAGGATGATCCAGCTCTCACGGTACGTGAGGTGAGCACTCAACGCCAGCCATTACGAGTAATTGTGGATTCGCAATTGGAGATTCCCTTAGGAGCTAAGGTGCTGCGTGATGCAAATGTCATTATCGTTTGCGCTAATCCAGATCCAAGCCATTTACTTAAAACTCAAAAAGAGTTAGCGGGGCGTGGTATTGAAGTGGTGCAAATTGCGAATGCAAAGGGTAAGGTGGACCTGCCTAAACTTTTTGCATATTTGGCTAAAGACCGTGAGATCAATGAAGTCCATGTCGAAGCAGGTCACAAATTAAATGGTTCACTCATTCGCGAGGGTTGTGTGGATGAGCTTCTCATCTATCAGGCACCTTGCTTCTTGGGCGAGGGCCTAGGAATGGTTAATATTGGACCGCTTCAAGAGCTCTCTGAGCGTAATGCGTGGAAGATTATGGAGCACACTCTAATCGGAGATGACCTGCGCATTCGCGCTGTACGCCCATAGTATTTACTGCCTTCTAAACTGATATAGTGCATTCATGTTTACTGGAATCATTACCGCGATTGGTGAAATTACTCATCTTGCTCCCAAAGGGGATGGCCTCCATTTAACCGTCACAACCACTGCTAACTATCTTGATGATGTAGCGATTGGCGATAGCATTGCGCTCAACGGTGCCTGCATGACGGTTACGACCATGCAAGCCAACGCCTTTGAAGTGGATGTTTCTAAGGAATCGATCTCAAAAACAACGGGATTAAACAAGCTTGGACCTGTGAATTTAGAAAAGGCCCTACGGTTTAACGATCGTCTTGGAGGCCACTTGGTTAGTGGCCATGTTGATGGAATTGGCACGGTTCAATCATTTATTCCCGTTCAAGGCGATGCGTATGGCTCATGGAAGTTGGTCATCCATGCACCGCAATCATTGGCCCCTTATCTAGCCTACAAAGGATCGATTGTGGTCAATGGCGTATCGCTAACCGTCAATCAAGCGGGGTCCAAAGATCAATCCCAATGCCCCATTGAAATCAACATCATTCCTCATACTCTGGATCACACCACGCTTGGCCAACTCAAGGCAGGCGATCACGTGAACTTGGAAGTCGATCTAATCGCGCGCTATGTAGCTCGCATGCTTGGCAAAGACTCGACTTAGAGCTGGTAGCGCGTTGGATCGGCTACCCCGGCTTCTTTAAATCCTGCTTTACGAAGTTGACAAGATTCACAGACGCCGCAGGCTTGACCTTCTGCATTGGCTTGATAGCACGACACCGTCTGGGTGTAATCAATGCCTAGGGATTGGCCCAGTTGAACAATCTGCGCCTTACTCATGGCAATGATAGGTGCGTGGATCCTAAATCGCTGCTGTTCATCCGTAGACTCGACCCCAGCTTTTGTGGCTAAGTTTGCCATGGTTTCAAAGGACTTCACATACTCTGGGCGGCAATCTGGATACCCAGAGTAATCCACTGCATTGGCACCATAGAACACATCAATACTTCCTAGAGACTCTGCCCAGGCTAGGGCCATCGATAGCATGATGGTGTTGCGAGCGGGCACATACGTGATCGGAATCGCAGCTGTCTTGGGATCACCTTCGGTAGGTACGCGAAGTGCCTGGTCAGTGAGCGCTGATCCACCAAAGCGGACGAGGTCCAAGTGGATAACTTCATGGCGCTCAACACCAAATGATTGTGCAATTCGTTTTGCAGCGTCCAATTCAGACGAATGCTTTTGGCCGTAATGGACTGAGAGGGCATAACAGCGATAGCCTAGTTGTTTGGCAAGCGCCAGAATGGTCGTGGAGTCCAAACCACCAGAGAACAGAATGACCGCTGGGCTATTGGGAGTACGTGCCTGTGATGGGGCAAACAGATGCTTTGGATCAGAAAAGCCCACCATCATCAACCCAGAGTCTGCTTACTTGATGTTAGCAACAATCGGCTTTGCTTCTTTGGCGGCTTCAGAGTCTGGGTATTTGGTGATTAGGTCGCTTAGGACCTTTTTGGCCACCGCTTTCTTGCCCGACTCAAGATTGGCATTACCAAGGGTTAACATCGCGGCAGGCACTCGCTGATGGCCTGGGAAACGAGTAATCAGAGTTTGTAATTGATTGATGGAGCCGTTGTAATCTTTAAGAGCGTATTTGGTATTACCGGACCAAAAGAGTGCAAGGGGTAAATAAGGGCTAGATGGGTATTTCCGGATAAACGCATTGAGATCGGTATCGGCTTTTTTGAGCTGATTATTCTGAAATGCATTGAGCGCTTCTTCATACGCAGCTCGCTCACCGGGTTGGACCACACCAGTCACACCTTCCACCTCGACGGTTTGAGGTTCAAATCGAGTTAGTCGACTGTCTAAATCTTGATAGTAGGTTTTCTGATTCTTGGTGAGATCATCCGTTTGCTTTTGCAGGGTTTCGATTTGGCCACGTAGTTGAGCGTTTTCTGTACGGAGTTTCTCGATCTGATTTTGTAAATCCAAAATCGCACCTTGCGAGGCCTGAACCGATTTACGCATCTCTAGAATGGCTTTGCGAGCCTCGTCATCAGAGAAAATCGCCCACGCATTACTCGAAAGTAATGCGCTTAATGTAAGCGTAAGAGCAGTTCTGGTAAAGCAGGAGATAGCAGTCAATCGAGAGTACTCTTATTTAGTGATGTAAATAATGTCAGCACGACGGTTCTCGGCCCACGCAGCTTCAGTATTGCCTTCTGCTTTGGGTTTTTCTTTTCCAAGACTCACAGCTTCCATTTGACTATCGGGTACGCCTAGTGCTGCGAGTGCTTTACGAACCGCATCGGAGCGCCGTTGACCGAGAGCGAGGTTGTATTCAGCGGTACCACGATCATCGGTATTACCCTGAATCATGATCTTTTGTTGGGGGTTTTGCTTTAAGAAAGCAGCACCAGCTTGCAGCATATTTTGATATTGGGGCTTGATGGTGTATTCATCAAAGTCAAAATAGATGCTGCGCTGAAAGAGGGGGCTCTTCGGATCATTCCAGGGCTGAGAAGCAATATTGCTACCTTTGGCCTCATCGGTTTTCATGGTGCTAAGGTCATCTAATTTAACGCCCGATGAGCATGCACTGAGTAGACCGATGCCTCCCAAAATACTGGTCAGTACAAAGCGACGCTGGGGTGATGTGGGTTTCATGCGCTCTCCCTCGAATAAATTGATGGTCTTCGTAAATCGATGAACTACAAACTGATCACTATTATGCCTTGGATCATGGATCACTAAAATGATTAGCGATCCATAAAAGGACCCCACGATGGTTGACGCACATCGGATCCTGGAACACTCAAAATTTGTTTGACATAGCCATCGACCGAAACTGCCGCTAATACTTTCTTGCCCCCGACTTGAGTCGAATACAAAATGTAGCGACCATTCGCGGCAAAGCTTGGGGATTCATCAAAGCTGGTATCGGTCATGGGTGTGCTATCACCCGTGAGGAGATTCATTAAAAAGAGCTTAAAGCCACCGCCCGCACCACCGATATAGGCAAGATACTTACCATCGGGTGAGATGCGTGCTGAGGTTGCATAGGGTTGCTTAAAGCTGATTCGTCTGGCTGGTTCGCCGCGCTCACCATCGGCACTCATCCGATAGATTTGTGGGTTGCCGCCACGATCGCTCGTGAAATAAATAAATTTACCGTCTGGAGAAAACTGCGGTTCAGTATCAATCGTATTACCTTGGGTGAGGCGTCGCAGATTACTGCCATCGGCATTGACTCGATAAATTTGTGTATTGCCATCTTTGGAAAGGGAGATCGCTAAGCTCTTGCCATCGGGGGACCAGGATGGGGCACTGTTGTTGCCGCGTTCATTAGAGAGAACAATGCGACGGCCAGTCGCCAGCTCATGCACATAAACGATGGGCTTGCGATCCTCAAAGGATACATATGCAATCTTTTGACCATCGGGCGACCACGCAACTGAAATGATGGGCTCGCTGCTATTGAGCGCATTGCGCATGTTCTGACCATCGGCGTCAGAGATGACCAAGCGATAGCGCTTACCTTCTTTCATGACATATGACAGACGGGTGGAGAATACGCCGCGTTCACCCATTAGCTTAAAAATAATGTCGTCCGATATCTTATGAGCTGCGAGACGTAAGTTATCCTCGCTTGCCGATACGATCAAACCGTTGAGACTCTCTCCTTTACGGATGTCATACAAGCGGTAACGGACCTCATACTGCCCTGGCGATTTTTGGGTGACCGAGCCAACGGCTAGTGCATCGGCTCCGCGCGCCGCCCACGTTTTGAAGTTGGGAACCACTTGATCGTCTTCAACGCCGTTACCAAGCTCGATATTTCGGAAGTAACCACTGCGTGTGAGATTTTGACGAATCACATCAGAAATCTTGACCGGTAATTTGTCCTCATCTTTAAATCGGGTAACCGCAATCGGATAGAGGGTTTGACCAACACCCTTGATCTCAATGTTCATTTGAGCATTCACGGGAGAAATGAACAGTCCCATGAAAATAGTTAGTACTAGCAGAGAGGCAATCCGAATGCGCTGAAATGTCATGGACATTATTCTAGCCGCTTGCAATGACCTAAAAGTTAATCCTTGGGCTTAAAGGTCAGTTTGATCTGACGCATGGGGATTTTGCCGTTTTCGTCCCGCGGTAGGCTCTCGGCACGATCAATTGCAATTAAGACCGCACGATCCCAAGCTGGATCCGTACTGGGTGATGTAACGGCCCGTTTCAAAATCATCCCATCAGGAGCGAGATCAACCAACACCACCACCGTTGGATTACCACTCGTAGACTCCGCATTAAAGACGATGAGGGGTTTAATCTTCTTGCGGACCCGATCGGCGTAGCCGGGCGGGGCATTACCACCAGCGCCTGCTCCATCACCCACTTTGCCACCGCTACCGCCCTCGGCACCTGCGGCTGCTTTTAGACGGGCCAATTGATCCAGACGTGCTTTTTCCGCAGCGGCGGCTGCTTTTTTAGCGGCCGCATCTTCTTTGGGATCTACCTTTTTCTCAGGTAGCTTGGTTTCTGCTTTTTTCTCAGGCTTGGGCTCAGGTTTTCTGACCACCTCTTTGGGTGGCTCCAGCGGTGGTTTGGTTTTCTTAATGACGATCTCAGCGGCCTCGGGCTTGATATCCATTTTAGGAGCGGGTGTCACGCTTGGGGGTGGAACGCTTGCCTCCCAGAGCTCGACTTCAACACCCGCTGGACTTGAGCTCGTTTTCCAATGAATCCCAAGAGTCAGCAGAGCAATGAGAAAAAGATGGGCTCCTAAGGAGAGTGCAAACGCTTTGGTAGTGCCTGGTTCGCGATCCGCATGAAACTGCCAGGAGGCGTTAAGGGTCGCGCTACTCATATTGACTCATCATTACTGACTACGAACGGCTAATCCCACGCGTTTGACGCCATTTTCTTTTAAGCGTGACATCACATCCATCACCACTTCGTATTTGATGGATTTGTCGGCTGCAAGTACCACCGGTTGCTCAGCAGACCTTTCAGCCTGGGAGCGCGCAAAGGCACCAAGCTCTAATTTAGAAATGGTTTGTGCGCTTTCACCCTCTTTACGAATCGTAATTGCTTCATCGGCGCCAATCGTAATAAAAACTGGGGGTAGGGCTTGCACCTTGGCGCCACCCACGGTGGGCAGATTCACCACTCCGGGATTAACGAGTGGGGCGGTTACCATGAAGATAACCAAGAGCACCAACATCACATCGATGTAGGGAACTACATTGATGTCCGCAATCGCTTTCCGACGAGAGGAGCGAAAGGATGAGCGGCTCGCCATGATGATTAGAGGCGAGCGCCTTGGCGTTGCAAAATATTGGTGAACTCTTCGATAAAGGATTCAAAATGAATCGAGAGGCGATCAATATCGGTGGAGTAACGGTTATACGCTACGACGGCAGGGATGGCTGCAAATAAACCAATTGCAGTGGCTACCAGGGCTTCTGCAATGCCTGGCGCCACAGAGGCGAGAGTGGCTTGTTGCACATTGGCCAAGCCTCGAAAGGCGTGCATGATGCCCCAGACTGTTCCAAAGAGTCCAATATAGGGTGACACCGAGCCAACGGATGCTAAGAAGGGTAGATTGGCCTCTAAGCGATCCATCTCACGTTGATAGGCGGCTTTCATCGCGCGCCGTGCCGCATCGATTTCTTTGGCTTTTAAAAACTCTTGCATCCCGGCAGCAAAGATGCGCTCTAAAACCGCTGCATTGGCTTGACTGCCAGCACTATTCATTTTGCGCTGGGCAGCTTCAAATAAGGTTTGTAGGTCACCGCCCGCCCAAAAATCACGCTCAAAGCGCTCGGTCTCGCGTTGTGCGGCACGCAGGGTCGAGCCCTTACGAAAAATGATGGTCCACGAGGCTACAGAGAGGCTCAAGAGTAACACCATTACCGCTTGGACCAAGATACTGGCATTGAGAACCAGGGTCAGAATAGAAAGGTCTTGAGTAGGGTTCATAAGGACTTTGTATTATGGAGGGTAATTTTAGCCAATCCTCATCAGATTGCCGCAGTTTAATTGTCGTATTTTGTTATTGCTTTGTGATTAATTAGGAAGCCACTATGTTTGATCGTCAACACACTTTAGCGCAGATTGACCCTGAGTTATGGACTAGCATCCAAAACGAGAATCGTCGTCAAGAGGAGCATATTGAGCTCATTGCCTCTGAAAACTACACCTCACCCGCTGTCATGGCCGCTCAGGGCTCGCAGTTGACCAATAAATACGCCGAGGGCTATCCCGGCAAACGCTATTACGGGGGCTGTGAGTTTGTGGATGTAGCCGAGCAGCTGGCGATTGATCGGGTTAAGAAATTGTTTGGAGCCGACGCCGCCAATGTGCAACCCCATTGCGGAGCATCGGCTAATCAAGCGGTTTTTTTGGCCTTTCTGAAGCCTGGCGATACGTTTATGGGCATGAGCCTTGCTGAGGGCGGACATTTATCGCATGGCATGGCGCTCAACATGAGCGGTAAGTGGTTTAACGCCATTTCTTATGGCCTCGATCAAAATGAATCGATTGATTACGAGCAAATGGAGCGCTTAGCGCGTGAGAAAAAACCCAAACTCATCATTGCTGGTGCATCCGCTTATTCTTTGCAAATTGATTTTGAGCGCTTTGCAAAAGTAGCCAAAGAGATCGGTGCCATTTTTATGGTGGATATGGCGCACTACGCAGGCTTGATCGCCGCGGGCGTGTACCCTAATCCAGTGCCCTATGCCGACGTGGTGACCTCCACTACGCACAAGAGTTTGCGTGGTCCACGCGGTGGCATCATTCTCATGAAAGCTGAGCATGAGAAAGCTATTAACTCCGCGGTATTCCCAGGCATGCAAGGTGGGCCGCTAATGCATGTGATTGCCGCGAAGGCAGTAGCATTTAAAGAAGCCTTGGAACCCAGCTTTAAGGACTATCAAAAGCAAGTGATCGCTAATGCACAAGCCTTAGCAAATTCGTTGATTGAGCGGGGCCTGCGGATTGTCTCGGGTAAAACCGAGTCGCACGTCATGCTCGTGGATCGGCGCGCCAAGATAATTACCGGTAAGGAAGCCGAAGCCGCATTAGGCGCCGCGCACATTACTGTGAA
>JBBAQJ010000023.1:0-1155 GCA_040400365.1 Polynucleobacter sp.
AAGTGAATGGGCTTACCAAATTGCTTGGCAAGTTGTTGACCAAACGAGCGTGAGCTTTTGGTCATCGCATGTTCTACCCCGTCTGGATGCAATGGCAAACCCACCACTAGACAACTTGGTTGCCACTCATGAATTAACTCTTTAATTTTTTGATGCGTTTGATCGGGGTTCCGATTTTGAATAGCATCTAAGGCTTGCGAACTTCCCGTTAGCGAATTACCAACCGCTACTCCAATCCGCTTAGTGCCGTAATCAAACCCCAAAACGATTGTTACGGAGTTTGAAGCATCATTAGGCATGCCCCGCTTCTCCAGAAAGGCTTGCTAGATCAAAGCCTAATACCTGCATTGCCTTTTGATAACGATCGGTATATGGCGTATCAAAAATAATCGTTTGCATTTGATCATTGGGGATGGCGATATTGATCCAACCATTAAGCGAAATCTCCTCTTCGAGTTGTCCTGCGCCCCAACCAGCATAGCCCAGGGTCATCAGAAACTTCTCGGGTCCAGAGCCATTAGCTACCGCCTCAAGGACATCCTTGGATGTGGTCATAGTGAGACCGTCTGCAATGATTAGTGATGATGAGTACTTCTCCGCGAGATCGGTCGGATGTAGTACAAATCCTCGCTCAACCTGAACGGGTCCACCAAAATAAACCGGCTGATCAAGTAATGGTGCTATTTCGAGCTTCAGCTCAATTTTCTCAAACAAGGTTGAGAGCACTATATCGGTCGGACGATTGACCACCAATCCCATAGCACCCTTATCGCTATGTTCTAAAAGATAAACCAAGGAACCTGAAAAATTTTCGTCAAGCATTCCCGGCATGGCTAGCAAGAACTGATTAGCAAAGGAACTGGGTGAAGGGAGGGCATTAGCTTGGTTCACAACTCATTCTAGCAAGCCTCAGGAATTCAGAAAAGTGATATTTTTCCAGTCAATTGATAGGCTGCAATCCCAATATATTCATGCAATAACTTATTCCACAGAAATGCACCTTCCGTTAAATCAAATTCGCGCCATTGCAAAGTATTGGCTGTTTGGTAATCAACGGGTACGGCAATCACTGAAATACCTTGCTTTTCAAAGATCTTCACAGAGCGATACATATGACTCGCGGAGGTGACTAATAGCCACGGTTTTAACTGTTGG
>JBBAQJ010000023.1:1255-21976 GCA_040400365.1 Polynucleobacter sp.
CCCTTCGTGACACGCTCAGCCGATGATTTAAGAGAAATCTCACCACGATCAACGGCAACATCTTCACCCTCGATAGCCCCACCCAAAATAATGATCCCAGCAAATTGGTCGGGATTGAGGTTCTGAATCGATGGTTTAGGAACGGCATTTTCCAGAATTCGGATTAAAGACTCAGGAATGGGCATGTAACCCACGCCCAGGAAGCCAATAACCGCAAGCGCTAAAAGGCGATTGGTGAGCGCGAGCTTACGAATGATGAGAAAAAACCATCCCAAGAGCGTAACCAAAAAGATCAGGTTTAAAGGCTCAATTACGAATTGAACAATTTTCGAGGTAATAAAAAATAGGCTATCCATGGGGGCATCATAATCAAAATCGCATTCCCGAATAAGATAGAGCCTATGACTAGTGCATTGGTATGGCTTCGACGTGATTTGCGCCTCTATGATCAGGCGGCTCTTCATCACGCCCTAAAACAGCATCAACAGGTCTGGGTCTGTTTTATCTTTGACACCTCGATTCTGAACCCCCTAACCTCTAAAGGCCAGGGGTTTGATCGCAGGGTAGATTTCATTTGGCAAACGATTGAAGACCTAGATAAAACGCTAAAAGCCCAAGGGGCCGGCATGATTGTCCGTCATGGCAATCCAACCGAACTGATCCCCGCCTTAACTAAACAACTCGGTGTACAAGCAGTCTTTACGAATCATGACTATGAACCCGCTGCCATTATGCGCGATGAGACCATCGCACAAATGCTTGCAAAGAATGGGGTTGAGTTCCAGCATTTCAAGGATCAGGTTATTTTTGAGAAGACCGAAGTGTTAACCAACTCTGAAACGGTATTCTCGGTATTCACCCCATATAAGAATGCGTGGCTCAAAAAACTGAGTCCTACAGACCTCGAGCCCTTTGTCTGTGATCTCCCTAATGCTAGCTTACAGGGTCGATATGCCCCCATTCCAAAGAGCATCGATACTGGCATCCCTTCGCTGGAATCCATGGGATTTAGAGTTACTGGGATTGAAAAGTATCTACCCCCAAGCCAGAGAGGTGCCGAGCTCTTTTTGAGTGACTTTCTAAAACGCATTGATCAATACAACATTGGCCGAGACTTCCCAGCAACTAAAGGGGTCAGCTACCTCTCCACTTACTTGCGCTTTGGTCTCCTATCGATCCGGGGTTTGGTGCGCGAGGCTCATCGTCGAATGCTGGCAGGCAGTCTGGGGGCAAGCACGTGGCTGAGTGAACTCATCTGGCGGGACTTCTATTTCATGATTTTGGCCAATCACCCACGCCTTGCCGATGGCCAATCCTTTAAGCCCGACTATGACAAGATTGTTTGGGAGCAAGGTCCCAAAGCACAAAAACTCTTTAAAGCCTGGTGCGATGGCCAAACTGGTTACCCATTAGTCGATGCAGCTATGCACCAACTCAATCAATCGGGCTATATGCACAATCGCTTGCGCATGGTCGTGGCTAGTTTTTTATGTAAAGACCTCGGTATCGATTGGCGCTGGGGTGAGCAGTATTTTGCAGAGCATCTGAACGATTTTGAGTTTTCCTCTAACAATGGTGGTTGGCAATGGGCATCCTCTTCTGGATGCGATGCTCAGCCCTACTTCCGTATCTTTAACCCCATCACCCAGTCTGAGCGCTTTGATGGTGAAGGAAAATTTATTCGCCGTTACATTCCCGCCCTTGAAAAACTATCCAATAAATCAATTCATGCGCCCTGGCTTGCGGGCCAGCTTGAACTCGAGGCAGCAGGAATTGTTTTGGGCAAAGACTATCCCCGACCCATTGTCGATCATGATGAAGCCCGCAAGGCGACCTTGATTCGCTACAACGTTGTCAAAAAAGTGGCTTAAGTAATGACGCGTGTCTTTGCGATTGGTGATGTACAGGGTTGCTTAAAGCCCCTTAATCAACTCATCAAGAAACTCCCCCGTGGCTCTAAATTCATTTTTCTGGGAGATCTTGTTAATCGTGGCCCAGATTCGCTAGGCACCTTACGGCGCCTCAAGCAACTTCAAGAAGATGGCATAGCCGAGTGCATTTTGGGTAATCATGATCTGAACTTATTGGCGTGTGATGCAGGTCTTCGTGACACCAAACCGCTTGATACGATTGATGATATTTTGGCTGCGCCTGATCGTCGTGAGCTGATCGATTGGTTGAGATACCGACCCATGGCACTGAGCAATGGCAAGGTCTTGCTGGTCCATGCAGGCGTTTTGCCCCAGTGGAACTTAAAGCGCACACTTTCATTGGCTCATGAAGTGGAATTTGCTTTGCGCCACAAAAAGTATCGTGATTTCTTGGCCCAAATGTATGGCAATACCCCCAATCGCTGGGATCCAAAATTAACTGGCCTTGATCGTTTACGTTTAATCACCAATACCCTAACCCGTATTCGGTTTTGTACCCCTCAGGGCGAAATGGAGTTCAGGAGTAAAGAGGGATTAGAAAGCGGTCCAGCTGGCTATATCCCTTGGTTTGAGGCTCCCGAGCGCAAAACAAAATCGATTCCGATCGTCTTTGGTCACTGGTCAACGCTTGGCTTACTCAATCGCCATGGGGTAATTGGAATTGATACTGGTTGCGTATGGGGCGGCACTCTAACTGCAATCGATCTAGACCACTTGGTAACAATGAATTCCAAGGCTTTAGCTGAGGATTCCAAATCACTTGCGATTAAGACTGTCAGTGTAGCAGGCTACGATCACCCGCTACGGATGTGAGCGTATTAAATCTTCTGAAACGATTGCTGAGCTGCTCGAATAACCTCATCAACCACTGCGTTATCGTGTGCAATCGATGTAAATCCAGCCTCATAGGCGGATGGAGCTAGGTAAACACCTTCGTCCAACATCGCATGAAAGAAGCGTTTGAAGGCCTCAATATCGGTTTTAGTCACTGCTTCGTAAGAAGTTGGTACCGTCTGCGAAAAATAGAACCCGAACATCCCCCCAACACTGTCGACCGAGAATGGGATCTTGGCTCGATCGGCTTCTTGCTGTAATCCTGCCATCAATTTTTTGGTCTGCTCGGTCAGGCACTCAAAAAATCCGGGGCGCGAGATGATCTCCAAGGTCTTCGCTCCCGCAGCTACCGCAACGGGATTGCCAGATAAGGTACCTGCCTGATACACATTACCCAAGGGGGCAAGCTTCGCCATAATCTCGCGCTTGCCTCCAAAGGCTGCCATGGGCATACCGCCACCCATGACTTTGCCGAGGCAGGTTAAATCGGGCTTAATGCCATGCAAGGATTGGGTACCACCTAAGGCCACCCGAAATCCCGTCATCACCTCGTCGTAAATCAATACGGCGCCATATTGCTGGGTGAGCGAACGAACCGCCTTGACAAACTCGGGGGTCGCACGAATTAAGTTCATATTGCCCACAATCGGTTCCAAAATTAAAGCAGCCACGTGATCGCCATGGCGCTTGAAAGCTTCTTCCAGCGCGCCAACATCGTTATAGGGCAGTACTAAGGTGTGCTTCACTAAATCTTGAGGCACCCCACCCGATGAAGGTGCATTCTGGGTGGAATCGGCAAAAGTGAGCAAACCGGAGCCGGCTTTGACTAACAGACTATCCGCGTGTCCGTGATAACAGCCCTCAAACTTAATAATCAAATCTCGATTGGTATAACCGCGGGCTAAACGCAGAGCACTCATGGTCGCTTCAGTACCGCTCGACACCAAACGAATTTGCTCGATTGCTGGCATTAGCTCACAAATGCGCTCAGCAAGATCAATCTCCCCTGCAGTCGGGGCACCATAACTAAAACTCTGAGTCGCTGCGCGCTGCACTGCTTCCACTACCTCGGGGTTTGCATGCCCAACAATCATTGGGCCCCATGACATGATGAGGTCGACGTAGCGCTTCTCATCAGCATCCCAAAAATATGGTCCCTGCGCGCGAGTAATAAATCGGGGAGTACCGCCCACTTGCCGAAATGCCCGTACAGGGGAATTCACGCCACCCGGAATCGTTTTTTGGGCCCGCGCAAAGAGTTGTTCGTTTTGACTCATCGTATTAATCAAGAAGATCTAGAGGATTAGATGACGCACATCTCAAAATCATCTTTACGTGCACCGCACTCGGGACACGACCAGTTCATGGGAACATCCTTCCACAGGGTTCCAGGTGCAATACCGTCATCCGGACAACCTTTGGCTTCATCGTAGATCCAGCCGCAGATCAGGCACATATAGGTTTTATATTCCATTTGTTATTTCTCTTAGATTGAAGTTCTATTTTACGATTTCTGGGTATCGCTCCGCCCTCGAATCTCAAACTTGAAGAGTCTGCATTCCAAGGGGCCATTAAATAATGGGGTGCGCTTAGACTCTTTCATGCGCAAATGGCCCGGTAAGCCCATGTCTGCAGTGAGAACAAAGATCTCCCAACCCGCAAAATGGTCTTTCAGTTGCTTGCTAAACTGATCGAGTAGGGTTGCAAACTTCGGATCAATTGGCTCTTTCACTAAAGGCTCTCGGCTCGTACGCCGTTTTTGCATGTATGCCGCTTTGCTATCGCCAAAGGCATGGGGGCGATCAGAATCGCCACCTTTCATAGCTAGACGCTCTCCATAGGGTGGATTAAATACCATCACCCCCTTTTGTCCTTCGCTTAAATCAACGGTGGGCCTAATCGCAATAGCATCCAATTGTCGAACCACAGGTAACCCAGGTAATTCAGCGCGTTGCCAATTAGCTTTACTCATGGCAATCATTTTCTCGTTGATATCACTGCCACTAATTGCAATAGTGTCTTTCTGATGTTGATGCATTTCCGTCTTCGCAGCATCGCAAAGTGTTTGCCAGTTCTTTTTCTCCAAGGAGCTCAAGAAGGGCTTGAGTCGCAAAAAGCCAAAACCAGTTTGCATAACCGATTGTTTCCATGATGCGGTCGCATTTTGATCGGATGAGCCAAGTATGCGCGCTCGCAGGGCTCCCGCTGGAATATGCAAGGCTATTTGGGTAGCCTCAATCAAAAAAGTACCGCTTCCGCACATGGGGTCATAAAGAGGCATCGAAGCTTGCCAGTTGGTCAACCGCAAAATCCCAGCAGCTAAATTCTCTTTTAAGGGCGCCTCACCCTTTTCCCCCCGCCAGCCACGTTTGAACAAAGGCTCACCCGAGGTATCCAAATAGATGGTGGCGTGTTGTTGCGTCAGATGAACCTGAATCCGCACATCGGGATTGACCGTATCAATATTCGGGCGCCCACCCGTTTGCTCACGTAAACGATCAACAATCGCATCTTTGATTCGCAAAGTAGCAAAGTTCAAACTCTTTAGTGGCGATCGTTGCGCCGTGATATCGACCCGAAGGGTTTGATTCGAGGAAAACCAATCTTCCCACCCAATCGCTTTTGCTTGGCGATAAAGATCATCCTCGGATTGATAGGGCCCGTCGGACATCTTCAGCAAAACACGACTGGCAATCCGTGAATGCAGATTCACTGCCATTGCTAAGGCAAGCGGTCCCTCAACCCCCATTCCGCCGGTTAGGCTTGCAGGAGCTGGGTCAACCGATGATCGCCCCAATGCTTTTATCTCAAGTCGAGCAACAATCTCCTCGAGCTCCTGGGCTAGAACTGCTTCAAGCCCACCCGGACAGACAATAAAAAATTTCACAATAGAGATATTAGTTGGGCTTAATGACTACAAGAGCAGTGACTACCAACATCAGCAAAACTGGGGCCTCATTAAACCATCGAAACCACACATGGCTTTTGGTATTTTGTTTTTGAACAAATTGCTTGAGGAGGCGTTTACATTGCAAATGGTAAGCAATCACAATCAGTACCAATAGCACCTTCACGTGCATCCAGATCGAGCCGCGCCCAACGCCGTAATATAACCACAGAATCAGCCCTAAAGCGACCGCTGGCATCATCAGGATGGTCATAAAGCGATAGAGTCGCTGTGCCATCCCGATTAAACGCTCATAGGCGACCTCATTCGTTTCTTGTGCAAGGTTGACAAAGATGCGGGGTAAATAAAAAAGCCCAGCAAACCAAGAGGCGATTAAAACAATATGAAGGGTTTTTGCCCAAAGATAACCATCAAACATAGACTCTCTTTATTAAAGTTACTGACGAACTTCACCGTGACCCATGACCACGTATTTCAAGGAGGTGAGCCCTTCAAGACCAACCGGGCCACGCGCATGCAACTTATCATTGGAAATCCCAATCTCGGCACCCAAACCATACTCAAAGCCGTCCGCAAACCGAGTACTGGTATTGACCATCACGCTCGCACTATCGACTTCTCGCAAGAAACGATTGGCATGCTCTTGATTTTTGGTAATGATCGCGTCCGTGTGCTTACTGCCATAGTGCTCAATGTGATCCATCGCTTCATCAAGACTCTCAACAATCTTGATCGACAAAATTGGAGCTAGGTACTCGGTGCGCCAATCCTCCTCAGTCGCATCGACCAAGTTAGTAAATTGATTCGATTCAAGCAGCGAGCGGGTCTTTGGATCCACACGCAATTCCACGCCCTTGTCTTGATAAATTCGGCAAAGCTTGGGCAAAACCTGAGGCGCGATCTTGGCATGAACAAGTAGCGTCTCCATGGCATTACAAGGGGCATAGCGCTGGGTCTTGGCGTTATCGCAGACCTTAATCGCTAAATCGATATCCGCAGCCTCATCTACAAAGGTATGGCAAATACCATCCAGATGCTTAATCATCGGTACTCGACCATCTTGCATCAGGCGTGCAATTAAACTCTTGCCACCCCGCGGCACAATCACATCAATGTACTCGGTCATGGTGATCATTTTTCCGACGGCAGCCCGATCAGTCGTTTGTACAACCTGCACGGCATTGGCTGGCAATTGAGCGGCGGCTAGACCTTCCTGAATTAATCCAGCTAAGAATGTATTCGAATCAATCGCCTCAGAGCCGCCTCGTAGAATTACGGCATTTCCTGATTTGAGGCATAGTGCTGCGGCATCAATCGTTACATTGGGACGTGATTCGTAAATGATGCCAATCACACCGAGCGGCACGCGCATTTGCCCAATCAAAATACCAGAGGGCTGCTGTTTAAATGGAGTGATCTGACCGATCGGATCACCCAGAGTCACGATTTGCTCAAGGCCCAAGGCCATGGTCTCAATCGACTTCTCGGTCATGGTTAAGCGATCCACAAATGCAGCATCATGACCAGCGGCCTTAGCCCGCTCCACATCGCGCGCATTAGCAGTCAAAATCGTTGCGACGTCTCTACGAATGGCCTTTGCAATATTGCTTAATGCCTGATTCTTTTGCTGACCACTAGCGCGCGCCATCGCCCTTGAGGCGAGGCGAGCTTGCTGACCAATGCTCAACATCATTTGCTCAATCGTTTGGTTCATCTCATTTGCCATAGTTGATACTCTAACGCAATAAACTCCCAACGAGTCGCAGTCCATCCCAAGGATTGGCTGGAAGATCACGAACCCATAGACCCTTCGCCTGCTTATCTAAATTGGCAGCAAGCACTAGCGCTTGTTTGAGTTTCTTGGGTTGAATGCGCTTGAGGGCCACAGGGTAAAGCTTCTCGCGCTTTCCCCAAATGCGGTAATTACGCATGATGGTTGGTAGATTCTCTCCAGCCGCAAGCGCAGCTTGAGCCCGATTAAGCGTTCTTAGCTCATCGCTTATACCCCACAGAATCAGAGGCAAGGGCTCACCCTCGCCTTGCAGACCATCCACCATTCGATTCAGACGTGCCGCATCACCAGACAGCAGTGCTTCTGTTAGCTCAAATAGGTCATAGCGAGCAACCTTCAGAACCGCAGCACGAATTTGCTCATCGGTAATTACTCCGCTGGGATATAAAAGCCCCAGCTTCTGAATCTCTTGATGCGCGGCAATCAAGTTACCTTCAACCTGATCAGCCATCCACTGCAAGCTGCGCTGCCCCGCTTCCCCAGATTCAACCGATTGGGACTGCAGTGACATTCGCTTAGCAATCCATTGGGGCAATTGACCTCGTTCAATCGAATCAACATGAACCGCCATCCCGGCCTCATCCAACGCCACAAACCAAGCGGAGCTCTTAGTCTTCATATCCAAGCGTGGAAGCTGTATGCACACAATCACGTCAGGCGCTGAACCGGCTGATCCCAAAGTAGTGGCAAATTGTTTTAATACATCCGCCCCTTCACGGCCAGGCTTACCAGTGGGTATGCGCAGCTCCACAAAGCGCTTATCGCCAAACAAGGACATGGTTTGCCCCATACTCAATAGAGCCGGCCAATCAAAGTAGCGATCCTGCACCATCACATCGCGTTCAGTAAATCCTTGGGTTTTGGCAAATGCCCGCAGGCTATCCACCGCCTCCATCATCAGTAGTGGCTCATCCCCCGAGAAAACATATAAGGAATTGACGATCTGCGAACCCTTCGCCAGGCCAGCCAAGTGGATTTGAAAGGCATCACTTTTGATCATTGAAATCGATCAAATAGGAAATTTATTTACTCACCCGACCTAGGGTGGCGATGCGACGCAAGATCTGCAGCGCCAAATCAGAACGCATGCTTTCCAAAAATTGCTGTTGCTGAATGTCTGCAGCCAATGCTGTAGCTGTGGTGAAATCCAGGTCCCGGATCACATAAATTTCGGACTCCGGAATGACTTCAGCGCCCGTATTATCAAAGGCACGGAATACAACCCGATTATTAAGTCGATACGCTGATATCTGACCCGTCGAGGTATAGGTCAAAATTTGCCGAGTACTGTCTTCGCTCACAATATCCAGAATCAAATCGGCATCCTTGCCCGAAGTAACTACCTTAGAGCTCGTGCCTGTCGCAATCACCCGCTCGAGGTCATAACGCAATTGGGGTGATGGTCGCCCTGAAATCAAAATCGATTTATATGGCACAGACACCGATCCCCGTAATTTAAATCCACAGGCAGAAAGTCCTGAAACTGAAATCAAGCCAAAAAGAGCGCCTCGCAGCAGTAGGCGGCGATTAAGGTTGCGAGGTGTGCTCATCAACTCACGCAACCACATTCACCAAGCGGCCAGGAACCACAATGATCTTCTTGGGTGCCACACCATTTAGTAGTCGCAAAACAGGCTCTGACTGTAAGCTAATTGCCTCAATCGCATCCTTTGAGGCATCCGCTGGCACCTTGATTTGACCACGGTGTTTACCATTAATTTGCAGCACCAACTCAATCTCCGACTGAATCAAAGCAGACTCATCCACTTGCGGCCAAGGGGCATCCAATAATGAGCCAAAGTGTTTTGTAAATCCAAGATCATTCCACAGCGCATAGGTACAGTGCGGCACCACGGGGTACAAAATCCGTAACAAAATACCGAGGGACTCAAAAAGCACTTCGGGACGGATCAAGTTACCATCCCGATCTAATTTAATCGGCTCCAAGACATTGAGCATCTTCATTGCTGCCGAGACCACAGTGTTGTACTGACGGCGTTGATAATCAAAGTTTGCCTGCTTCAAAATCGTATGCACTTCAAAGCGTAGTTCTTTTTCAGCGGTCGTTAGATTATTAAGAGGTGAAGCCTGCACCGTTTGCAGATGTTCAGCCTGCGAGCTTGCATACATCCAAAGTCGTCTCAGGAAGCGAGAAGCGCCTTCTACACCAGCACCCGACCACTCGAGTTGTTGCTCGGGTGGCGCGGCAAACATCGTAAAGAGCCGCGCTGTATCGGCACCATACTGATCAATCAAGGCTTGTGGATCAACCCCATTATTTTTACTCTTGGCCATCTTCTCGACGCCACCAATGTGAACTGGCGAGCCATCCTTAATGAGCTTAGTCGCAATGGGTCGCCCCTTTTCGTCAAGATCGAGCTCGACATCGGCAGGATTAATCCATTGTTTTTTACCACCGGGATCTTCTTTATAAAAGGTTTCGTTGAGAACCATACCCTGCGTAAGAAGATTTAGAAAGGGCTCATCAAAACGCACTAGACCAAGATCGCGCATCACCTTGGTCCAAAAGCGCGCATACAAGAGATGCAAGATCGCATGCTCAATTCCGCCAATGTATTGATCCATTGGCATCCAATAATCATTGCGTGAGTCCACCATGGTCTTCGCATCGGGACCTGTGTAACGCATGAAATACCATGAGGAATCCACAAAGGTATCCATCGTGTCGGTCTCACGGCATGCGAGCTTACCGCACTTCGGGCAATCGACTTTTAAAAAATCTTCGCGTTTATTGAGAGGATTACCAGAACCATCTGGTACACAGTCTTCGGGCAAAACCACTGGTAAATCCGACTCTGGTACAGGCACTTCACCACAATCAGTGCAGTGGATCATGGGGATTGGAGTTCCCCAATAGCGCTGTCGAGAAATTCCCCAATCGCGCAAGCGATAGGTCGTTTTTAGCTCACCAAGACCTCGCTCTTTCAGATCCTTGGCAACGGCCTGGACTGCGTCTGGATGCGATAAGCCGTCATAGGGCCCGCTGTAAATGCACTCAGTGTTCTCCTTTTGTGCATACCACTCTTGCCAGTGCGAGGTATTAAAAAGATCGGTTGCCCCTTTAACGGCAATCACCTGCTTAATGGGCAAATGGTATTTATTAGCAAAGGCAAAGTCGCGCTCATCGTGGGCAGGAACCCCCATCACGGCACCATCACCATACGACATCAGCACGTAATTACCAACCCATAATGGAATGGGCTCATTGGTTAAGGGATGTGTCACATATAAACCGGTTGGCATACCCTCTTTTTCTTGGGTCGCCAAATCAGCTTCAATCACACTCCCAGTTTTGCAACGCTCAATGAATTGCGCTAATGCTGGATTGGTTTGTGCCGCCCTGGCTGCCAAGGGATGCTCGGCAGCAACCGCACAAAATGTAACACCCATAATGGTATCAGCGCGTGTGGTGAACACATACATCTTGCCATCGTTAATGAAACGACCCGCATCATCCTGAATTTGATGAGTAAATGCAAAGCGAACTCCATGACTCTTGCCAATCCAGTTTTGTTGCATGATCTTCACGCGCTCAGGCCACGCTAGATCATCAAGTCCAGTTAATAACTCCTCAGCATATGCAGTGATATTGAGGTAATACCCGGGAATCTCACGCTTTTCAACCAAGGCACCCGAGCGCCAACCACGTCCGTCAATCACTTGCTCATTCGCTAAAACGGTTTGATCCACTGGATCCCAGTTGACCGTTTGAGTTTTGCGATAGGCGATACCTTTTTCAAGCATCTTCAAAAATAGCCACTGGTTCCAACGGTAGTAATCGGGCTTGCAGGTTGCAATTTCCCGCGACCAATCAATTGCCAGCCCCATCGCTGCCATCTGACCGCGCATGTAATCAATATTTTGATAGGTCCATTGTGCGGGTGGTACATTATTCTGAAGTGCAGCATTCTCAGCAGGCATGCCAAATGCATCCCAACCCATGGGCATTAAGACGTTGTAGCCCTGCATACGCAGTTGGCGCGCCATCACATCATTAATGGTGTAGTTGCGCACATGACCCATGTGTAACTTACCGGAGGGATAAGGCAGCATTGAACAGGCATAGAACTTAGGCTTTAATTGACCAGTAGATGTCTTTGCATCTTCACTGACACGATAGACGTCCTGAGCTTGCCACTCATGATGTGCGCGCGCTTCAATACTCCGAAAATCGTAATCCTTAGCCTGATGTTTATCCATTAATTATTCGTGTTATTAGGGATTAAATTATTTGAGGCCCAAGACGTCTTGCATATCGAACCAGCCTTTGGGCTGATTTTGTAAAAAGGCAGCAGCTCGTAAGGCACCCTCTGCATACGATTGACGGCTTGTTGAACGATGGCTAATTTCGATCCGCTCGCCCTCGCCTGCAAAGATCACGGTGTGATCACCCACAATATCACCACCCCGTATGGTTGCAAAACCAATGGTGCCTGGCTTACGCTCACCAGTGTGACCCTCACGGGCATACACCGCCAGATCAGCCAAGGAATGGCCTTGGGCCTTGGCAATCACCTCACCCATTTTGATAGCCGTTCCTGAAGGCGCATCCACTTTATGCCGATGATGCGCTTCCACAATCTCGATGTCATACCCCTGATTGAGTAATTGCGCAGCGACTTGCAAAATTTTGAGGGTGGCATTCACCCCCACGCTCATATTGGGTGCAAATACGATGGCAATCGTGTCGGTAGCACTGCGAAGCAGTTGCAATTGCTCTGCAGTAAAACCGGTCGTGCCAATAATCATTTTGACACCCGCCCGCTTTGCAGCCTCAAGGTGCAGCAAGGTTCCTTCAGGGCGCGTGAAATCAATTAAATACTCGGCACCCGCCAAACCCTTTGCTAAGTCATCCGTAATCAAGATATTGGTTTGTTGACCCAAAAATGCACCCGCATCCGTTCCCAGCAAAGCGCAGGATGGATGCTCAAGGGCACCGGTTAATTGCGCATTGGGCGATCTCAAAATCGTATCGATGAGCATCTTGCCCATTTTTCCGGTCGCTCCCGCAACTGCAAATTTCATTGGCATTACTAGCTCTCTAATTAATTTTTAACAGGGGTAACCACCACATCAGGCTGCGGTGTTGGGGCTGGTAAATTATTGGGCTGACTAATGACCATCACCTCGGGGGGCGGTCTCTTTGCTGGCTTGGGTGGCTTATTTTTACCCGTTAGCACTTCCCAAAAACTGCGCTTCTCACGCGCATAGTTGTCAATCTCAGCCACAAGCTCTACTTCTGTGGGCAAAGCATCGCCATCAAACTTCACGAGTTTGTCGCCTTCAAAAATTAATGTGACACGTCGCTCCTTACCAATGGTTTGACCCTCGCGCTTAAACTCAAACACATAATCCCAACGGTTTGCATGAAAATAGCTAGCTAGTAATGGTGTGCCCATAATTTGGCGGACCTGCTCGCGACTCATGCCTACTTTTAGTTGAGCGTATTGCTCACTGGAAATAAAGTTGCCTTGAACCACATCAGGGACATACGGCTGAAAAATACTATTCATCCAAGCCCGCTGAGTATTGTCAACTGCTGAAGTGCATGCACCCAAACCAAGGCAAGCGCATAGCACGATCAATATCCGTGATGCAAAAGCTCGATTTGGCTTACGGCAAGTAAAAATGCTAATCTGCATGGGTCAACAGTTCAACGTATCATTAAGTATCTGATTTTAGCGCCCAAATCTGCCAATCGAGCCAAACCGTATGAGCCAAAACGCCACCCCCACCGATCTCCGTGAAATCGGTCTAAAAGTCACGGCGCCGCGCATGAAAGTCCTTGAGTTTTTTCAGGAAAATGCGAATTCACACTTTAGTGCTGAGGAGGTCTATATGGCCTTGGTCAAGGACAACTCCGATATCGGTTTAGCCACGGTCTATCGAGTTTTAACCCAGTTCGAGCAGGCTGGGATCTTACTACGCAGCCATTTTGAGTCGAGCAAGGGTGATAGCCGAGCCATTTATGAGCTCAATGAGGGCAATCATCATGATCACCTTGTATGCCTAGACTGCGGCCATGTGGAGGAATTTGTGGATTCGGCGATTGAAAAACGCCAAAACGAAATTGCCAAATCCCTTGGGTTTAAGCTGCAAGAGCATTCACTGGCAATGTACGGTCATTGCCAGAAAAAGAACTGCCGCAATAAGAAAAAGTGATTGATCCAATTACTCACTGAGCTTGTATGCCACAGTTCTATCTAGCAGGTGATTGGGCTCAATCCGATCTCACGAAACTACTTCTTCCAATTGGCGGGGACTTAGCCCATCACTTACGCGTTCGTCGTATCGGAGCGGATGATGTCTTCACAGTCTTTGATGGCAAAGGCCATACTGCGGTAGGAAGGCTTTCCAAAATCAATGATCACCATTCTCAGATCGAAATCGAGCAAATCCAAGAAGATCGCCAGCGCGAACTCCCGTATCCGTTAGAGCTTATTCAAGGGCTTGCCAGCGGTGACAAAATGGATTGGATCATCGAGAAAGCCGTTGAAACGGGGGCAACAAGTATCACCCCCATTGAGTGTGATCGCTCAGTAGTCAAACTCAAAAACGACCCAAAACGACTAGAAAAACGCGTACTTCATTGGCAGGCAATCGCGCAAGCAGCGTGTGAGCAATGCGATCGCAGCGTCATTCCGGAAGTTGTTTCAATCCAATATCCTCGGGATGCATTCAAACAAAGCGCGGCTGGATTAAAAATACTTCTGAGCACAACGAGTACCGATTCGCTGCATCAATTTCTCAATCAACACCCACCCCAAAGCATTAAGCTTGCCATTGGTCCAGAGGGCGGCTTTTGCCCAGAAGAAGAGGAATATGCCAAACAGGCTGGTTTTACCGCCCTATCACTTGGTCCACGCATAGTACGAACAGAAACGGCTGGGATCGTTGCGATCTCAGCCGTACAGAGTATTTGGAGCTTAAAGACGAGTTAAGCGAACGAGTAAAAGACCCGATAGGGAACGCGGCGCTCGGACCAAAACTCAACCGCATCGCGGAATACGTCCAGTAGAGTCTCTCTCGCTTCCTTGTCAAACTTTTGGGTGCAAGGCAAACCCTCAAGTACCACCACAAAACCTGGTTGCGGACCTGCTTTGTCAACCAAGGTTGTCAAGGCATCTAACAGCGGATCAAAATTTTTAGCCTGCTGTTTGGTGAACATATAGGCATTCGCGATTGCTTCAAGTACCTCGCCTTTAGTATTGGCATTGGTGCAACTTGCATAAACAAAGTGCTGGCCTAACTCTGTTGCAGCCTCGGCCAAATCACTGGTTCTGAACGCACGAATCGATTGCACGATATTGGGGCGCACACTGCGCAACATTGCTGGGGGACCAGCATCCCTCATCGCCAAAGCGGCACGCCAAGAAGCTGTCACTTTTTTTCCTAGGTCTTGATTGGCAGCATAGGTCTGAAGCCGCGACAGCCCACCTTGGGCATAAATGCTCGCCGCCGAGATCTCGCGATCGGCTTGATCATTTCTGTCCCAATTTTCTGCGCGGCTGTGATCTTCGACGCTTGCTGAAGTAATGTTTTCAGGAAGAATATTCATGATGGGTAATAGGTTACCCTTATCCCGTCTCCAAATCAAGCCCAATCCAAGAACTAATTTGATAAGTTATTGATTTTTATCAATAATTTAAAAGTGAGCAACTACTTACTAAGTATATTTCCCTTTTAAAATAAGCCCTTGGATTGGCTGGCGGCCTCCACAACCGCAAGCGTGCTCACATTGACAATCCGGCGTACCGTGGCCGCTGGAGTCAAAATATGGATGGGTTTTGCAACCCCGAGCAAAAGTGGTCCAATGGCTACGCCATTACCCGCAGCCGTTTTCAATAAGTTATAAGAAATATTGGCGGCATCAATATTAGGCAAAACCAATAAATTAGCTTCACCACGCAAGCTTGAGTTCGTAATAGCGCCTGCGCGGATTTCGGGATCTAAGGCGCAATCGCCGTGCATTTCGCCATCAACCTCAAGTTCTGGAGCAGCTTTTTGCAAAATTGCCAGTACCTCACGCATTTTTGCGGCCGATGGGGCGTCGCTGGAACCAAAGTTCGAATGCGAAAGCAAAGCAACTTTCGGGGTCATACCCAACTTGCGCATCTCGCTAGCAGCTAAAAGTGTAATTTCAGCGAGCTCAGCAGCACTTGGGTCAATATTGACGTGGGTGTCCACCAAGAAAACTTGGCGGTTAGGCAATATCAATCCCGACATACCCCCATAAACTGTCGCACCAGGTTCGTGACCAATCACCTCATCAATGTATTTCAAATGAATGCCGGTGTTACTGATCGTGCCGCAGATCATGCCATCTGCCTGTCCTTTTTTGAGGAGGATGGAGCCAATTAAGGTATTGCGGCGGCGCATCTCGAGCTTTGCGAAGGACTCGGTTACCCCCTTGCGCTCTGTGAGCTGCAAATAGGTTTGCCAAAAATCCTTAAAGCGTGAGTCACTTTCTGGATTGACAATCTCAATATCGACTCCTGATTTCATGCGCAACCCGAACTTCTCAATGCGATGCTCAATCACCGATGGGCGACCAATCAGAATGGGATTGACCAAACTTTCATCGAGCATGATTTGCACGGCACGCATCACACGCTCATCCTCGCCCTCACAAAAGACGATGCGCTTTTGCTCCATTGGGATCTTCTTTGCGATCCCAAACAAGGGCTTCATGACTGTGCCCGAGTGATACACAAATTGCTGCAATTGATCTTTGTAAAGTGCGAAATCTTTGATGGGTCGACTTGCAACTCCGCAGTCCATGGCGGCCTTCGCAACGGCTGGTGCAATTACCGTAATTAGGCGTGGATCAAAGGGTTTCGGAATTAAATAATCCGGACCAAAAGCCAGATTCTCGGAACTGTAAACAGCTGCTACCACATCACTTTGCTCTGCTTGGGCTAACTCGGCAATTGCCTTCACCGCAGCGATTTCCATCTCGGTGGTAATGGTGGTTGCTCCCACATCCAAGGCGCCACGGAAAATGAATGGAAAGCACAGGACATTGTTGACTTGATTGGGGTAATCAGTGCGCCCGGTCGCCATGACGGCATCAGGCCTAACTATTTTTACCTCTTCAGGCAAGATCTCAGGGGTTGGATTTGCTAAGGCAAACACAAGCGGCTTATCTGCCATTTTGGCAACCATCTCCGACTTCAAGACGCCGCCAGCCGATAAGCCCAAAAATACATCAGCCCCCTCAATCACATCACCCAAGCTGCGCTTGTCGGTCTTTTGCGCAAACGGAGATTTTTGCGGATCCATGAGTTCAGTGCGGCCCTCATAAACCACACCAACAATATCGGTTACCCAAATATTTCTCTTAGGCAATCCAAGGTGAACTAGTAACTCCAAACACGCCAGTGCAGCCGCGCCGGCACCGGATGTCACCAACTTGACCTTCGTAATATCTTTACCAACGACTTTTAGGCCATTAAGAATCGCCGCTGCCACCACAATTGCTGTGCCATGTTGGTCATCATGAAAGACAGGAATCTTCATGCGCTCACGGAGTTTGCGCTCGACCAAGAAGCAATCGGGGGCCTTAATATCCTCGAGATTAATTCCGCCAAAGGTTGGCTCCAGAGCGGCAATTACTTCAACTAATTTCTCGGGATCGCTTTCGTTAACTTCAATATCAAACACATCAATCCCAGCGAACTTTTTGAAGAGTACCGCCTTGCCCTCCATGACCGGCTTACTGGCGAGTGCGCCAATATCACCTAAACCCAATACGGCCGTTCCGTTGGTGACCACCCCAACTAAATTACCGCGAGCGGTATAGCGAAATGCAGTGGCGGGGTCTCGCTTGATTTCTTCACAAGCAGCTGCTACTCCTGGTGTATACGCCAAGGAAAGGTCGCGTTGATTGGTTAATTGCTTGGTAGGGGCAATCGATATTTTGCCGGGGACCGGAAACTCATGGTACTGAAGGGCAGCTTCACGCAAAGCCTTAATTTGCTCGTCTTTGTTTTGATTGGGTTTATTGCCAGATTGACTCATAGGGTTTCGCGGGTAATGGGATAAAGGGGCTTGAAGCCTTAAACAAGAATGCCAAAAGCTCTATTCTATTCCTCTAAAGCCCTCTCTTTGCATGCCCTCTTAAACAACAGGTCTTGCAAGAATGGGCCTTAAAGCCCGCCTACAATATAAGGATGACGAAGCAATTCCCTCAGAACCCGCCATCCGATACTCACAAACTCGGGGAATTTGAGTTAATTAGCGATATTTTCAAAACGCGCGCTCTGCAAATGATGAGGGCTAAACCGCAACATGCTCCGCTTCTTGGCATTGGTGATGATGGGGCATTGATTGCTTGTCATCCAAACGAGGAAGTGGTCATCACAACCGATATGTTGGTAGCTGATCGGCACTTTTTTGCAGACGCCGACCCTTACCTTGTCGGAAAAAAATCTCTCGCGGTCAATTTATCGGATCTCGCCGCAATGGGTGCTAAGCCCACTGGCTTTACTCTGGCGCTTGCCTTACCAAAACAAAAGCAAGCATGGCTGCATGGATTTGCAAATGGTCTCTTTGACTTAGCCGATCGCTTTGATTGCCACCTAATTGGCGGCGATACCTGTCAAGGGCCATTAACGATCAGTATCTCGGCTTTTGGTGTAGTTCCCAATGGTCAGGCGATTAAACGATCGGGCGCTCAGGTGGGTGACTCCATTTGGGTCTCTGGCGAACTGGGCGATGCTCGTTTAGCTTTGGGATGTATTCGTAAAGAATGGTCTTTAGATCTGGGGGTCGAAGAACTCAATCGGATCAATCAACGCCTTCATTCGCCGATGCCCCGAGTTGCGCTTGGGATCGCTCTACGTGGGATCGCAACTGCAGCCTTGGATGTATCGGATGGATTGTTGGGTGACTTGCGACACATTTTGGAGGCTTCTCATTTAGGCGCCAAAATTAACCTCGATGCCCTGCCCCGCTCAACAGTGTTGCGACGTCAATCTGAAGCAATTCAGTATCAATGCGCAGCCTCTGGTGGCGATGACTATGAGCTTTGCTTCACTGCAAACCCAAATCAACATGACAACATTATGCGCCTCTCAAAAGAACTCGGACTCCCTCTGACTTGTATCGGCCAGATTACCGAAGTCCAGAATGAAAGTTTGTTGATACTCGAGGATGGTGAGGGCATACCACTAAGCCCCGAAAAATCGCAAGCGCTCCAGAGATCTTTTGATCACTTTCGAGATTAGGCATTTATGAAGTCAGCTCACCGCCCATCTCTGAATTGGATACTGGGATCCTTGCACCGCGTATTTGGTATCGGCTTTGGGAGCGGTCTGGCTCCGATTGCACCTGGCACGGCTGGAACGCTGCTTTCCTGGGGATTGTTTTTAATCCTCAACGCTGTTCTTTCAACAACGGCCATGTTTGTTCTACTTAGCGTTGGAACGCTTTATGGACTATGGGCTTGCGGTCAATGCAGTCACGATCTAGGCCGCCCCGATGATGGCTCGATTGTTTGGGATGAAATCATCGCATTTGGTTGGATTCTATTATTGATTGGATCCAATACTCTTTGGGTGCAAGCAATCGCATTTTTAATCTTTCGGTTTTTCGATGCCGCCAAACCTTGGCCTATCAATCGCGTCGATCAATACTTTAAGAAAAACTGGGTCCATCAAGAGCGTATCAACTCATCGCAGATCATCAAACACGGCTTTGGGATCATGATTGATGATCTCATCTCCGCTCTCTTTACTATTTTGATCGTGATGCTTGGAATACACTGGCTCGCATGAACTCATCGATCACCTCACTGACTCAACAATTAGCTCAAACATTGTTGGCTAAAGGTTTCAAGATTGCCTTAGCTGAGTCATGTACTGGGGGCTTATTGGCTGCACAACTTACCAGCCTTGCCGGATCCAGCGACTGGTTTGAGCGGGGCTTTATCACCTATAGCAATCAAGCGAAAGAAGAGAGTATTGGCGTCCCAAAAGAGGTCATCGAACGGTATGGGGCCGTGAGTGAAGAGGTTGCAAAGGCTATGGCCGAAGGCGTTCTCAACCATAGCCTGGCCCAGATTAGTGCTGCAATTACTGGAATTGCAGGGCCAGGCGGAGGAAGTGCGAATAAACCCGTTGGGATGGTTTGCTTTGCTTGGGGAATGCAAGTGGATGATCAAATCCAAACCCGCTCACAAACGAAACAATTTAGCGGTGATCGTCAGAGCATTCGGGAGCAGGCTTGCGTTTACGCGATCGAGTCACTGCTTGAGCAACTCACTGCAAGCGAATCCCGCTAATTTGACTTCAACCAGCCTTTGTGGCGGAAGTAGCCCAAGGGAATCATTGCTGAGATGATCATGCTAATGATTGCCAGCGGATAGCCCCAGGTCTCTTTGAGTTCAGGCATGTATTCAAAGTTCATGCCCCAAACGCTGGCCAATAAGGTTGGGGGCATTAAGGCAACCGAGACCACGGAGAAGATCTTAATAATTTTGCTTTGGTTCAAGCTAATAAAACCAACCGTAGCATCCATTAAGAAGTTAATCTTGTCAAATAAAAATGCTGTGTGATTTTCTAGCGAATCAATGTCACGCAAGATCTGACGGGCTTCTTCTTGCTGCTCGTCGGACAATAATTTGCTTCGCATCAGAAATGACAGTGCGCGCCGCGTATCCATCACATTGCGTCGAATGCGGCCATTGGTATCTTCTTCGGTAGCAATCGTCTCAAGAACTTCTGCTGCGTCGGCGTCGGTGATCGTTTCTGATAAAACACGTTTACCCGCGCGCTCAAGATTTTCATAAACCTCTTCAAGCGCATCTGCCGAGTACTCGGCATCGGTTGAGTACAAGTCAAGGAGCACATCTTTGGCATTACTGACCGAACCCGGACGCAAACGCGCCCGTAAGCGCACCAGCCGAAACACCGGCAAATCTTCATCATGGATGGAAAATAAAACCTGATTGGTCAGGACGAACGCCACCCTCACGTTGCGTGATGTATCTTCTTCGTCAAGCAAAAAGTCGGTGCGAATATGCAGATGCCCATCGTCTGCTTCAAAATAGCGCGCAGACGCCTCCAGGTCCCCAAGATCATCCAACTCAGGGAGTTGGACGGCAAAAGCCTCTTTAATCCAGAGAAGCTCTTCCTCTTCAGGGTCGATCACATCAATCCAAATTGGATTGTGGTGCTGGAGTAGTTCATTGCGATCTTCGACTTGCTCTTGCGATAGACGGCCATTTTGTAGGA
>JBBAQJ010000024.1:0-21263 GCA_040400365.1 Polynucleobacter sp.
TGAGTAATTTCCTTTTAGAAAATTGCTGTGGCGGGCAGCCATGTATTACGAGAAAAAGAAAGGCAGTGAATTGTCAATGAAACGAATGCATATTCATGTATCAGTACCGAATATAGCCGCAAGCATACCGTTTTACTCAAAAATGTTTGCTTCAGAGCCAACGGTTATTAAAAGCGACTACGCCAAATGGCAGCTTGAAGATCCCAAGATCAACTTTGCGATTTCTGCACGCGGTGCGGTACTTGGTGTTAATCATTTAGGAATCCAAGTGGATGACGAGACCGAGCTAGCAGAAATGAAAGGTCGTCTCGAACAAATTGAGGGTGAGCTAATAGAAGAGGTTGATGCAGCCTGTTGCTATGCGAGTTCCGATAAATATTGGATGAGTGATCCAGCTGGAATAGCCTGGGAGACATTTCATACGCTGGACTCAATCCCAGTATTTAATCGTGCGCCAGAAGCAAATAGTGCATGTTGTGTGCCGACGCCACTGGCGACTGTCTCCATGCCGACGATTCGTAAAACATCTTGTTCTTAAATAAAGAAAATCTTCGAGATGAACAAATACAACATCTTATTTCTCTGCACCCATAACTCTGCACGTTCGGTATTAGGTGAGGCGCTTGCCTCGACTCACCCGAGCGGTAAATTTATCGGTTATTCGGCAGGCTCAACACCAGGCACAGCAGTAAATCCCTTTGCAAAAGAATTAGCCATTGAGATGGGCTATGACTCTACCCGATTACGCTCAAAGAATTGGGATGAGCTTGGCTTACCTGAGGCGCCGAAAATGGATTTCATTGTGACCGTATGCGATAACGCCGCAGGTGAGGTATGCCCCATTTGGCCAGGCAACCCCGCAACAGCACATTGGGGATTTCCGGATCCGTCCAAAGTCGAGGGGTCTGATTTGGATAAAAAAGCTGCCTTTGTCGAGGTTATGAATGGCCTTAAAAAGAGAATTGATCTATTGGCGGAAATGCCACTTGATACATTAAATTCCATAAGCCTCAAAGAGATCCATCGCAAAGCATGATGCGATATTTATGCGAGTTTTTGGGCACAGCAATATTGTTAGCTGTGGTAACAGGCTCGGGCATTATGGGCGAGTCTCTTGGTCAGGGTAATGCAGCTGTTGCCTTGCTCGGAAACAGTATTGCCACAGGCGCTGCCCTATATGTCTTAATTAGTCTATTGGGTCCACTTTCGGGCGCTCATTTCAATCCTGTGGTGAGCACAATGTTTTGGAAGATGGGCCGACTCAAAACCAGTGAACTCTACATTTATTGGGCCTGCCAGTTCTTGGGTGCTATAGCCGGTGTTTTGATAACCCACATCTTATTTGGGCTTGAAATTATTCAGGAGTCAAGTAAGGCTCGGGATGGTTTTGGAATATGGACAAGTGAGTTCATCTCCACACTGATACTGCTCGGCGTAATATACATCGGTGACAAGTTAGCTAAAGAAAAAATTGCAATGCTAGTTGCCTTGACGGTAACCGCAGGCTATTGGTTTACATCCTCCACCTTTTTTGCAAATCCAGCAGTTACCATCGCACGCAGTTTTACCAATACCTTTGTTGGAATATCTCCTGATGGTGTTATGGGATTTATTGCTGCGCAGATTTTGGCGGTTGTACTTGTAGGTTTGATATTAGAGGCTGGTAAAAGAGTTGACCGCAGTAAGTAGAGGCCCTAACCCATCTTTAATAAAATAACGCCAAGCAGGATTAGTGCTACACCAGCCCAGCGGATTGCAATATTAGGATCCCCAAAAACGAGAACCCCAATGGTGAATGTGCCCACCGCCCCAATCGAAGTCCATACCGCATAAGCAGTTCCGATCGGAATTTCTTTGAGGGAGTACCACAATAAAAAACTGCTAAGGGTCATGCTAACAATAGCTAACAAAAGACCCCAGGCTCTCATGTTTGGCAGGTCGGCTAGCTTGAGACCGAGCGGCCAGCCAATCTCACAAAGACCTGCCAATAAAAGTGCAATCCAGTAGATACTCATAAAGTGCTCAAAGAGAAAAAATAAACAAGTAAGCTAGCATAGCAAAGATGAGAATATTTATAACTGGGGCCGAAGGTTTTATTGGCAGACATGCATTAATTCGGTTGTCTGCCGATGGGCATCGACTTACTGCCGCGATACGTTCGGCGCAAGAAGAGAGGCGACTTCAGGCTCTGGGGATTGAAACTGTTCGAGGTAATTTAAATGAAGTGATTGATCTTAATACCGCACTCAGTGGGCACGATGCTGTGGTGCATTGTGCAGCACATGTACGCCTATGGGGTTCACCAGCCTTATTCCAAGGGATCAATATTGGGCTCACTAAGAAATTAATCGAGGCCGCGCAAGCCACAGGTATAAAGCGTTTTATACATATGAGTACGGCGAGTGTCGTTCTCAATGAACGTTGTGCGCTATACGATGCTCAAGAACAAATGCCATTATGCCAGCGCGTTGAAATGCGTTTTGCACACTCCAAGGCACAAGCTGAGCGGATTGTAATAAGCGCAAATACGGCAGAACTTGCAACAGTGATATTACGCCCTGCATTTGTTTGGGGACTAGGAGATTTGGTCGATCGCCAAATCGGTCCTGCTGCAAATCAGGGAAAATTTGGGTGGTTTAATCAAGGGGAATATTTATATTCAAGTTGTTATATCGGCAATTTATGCGATGCGATTTGTTTAGCATTGCAAAGCTCAGCAAGTGCGGAAGCATTTTTTATTGCCGATAATGAGATCATGAGTTTTCGGGGGTGGATGACCCAACGTTTGGAAGCTGGACGCTACCGAGTCCCAACACTTTCAATACCTCGGACAGTAGCTTGGCCATTGGCCCGCTTTACCGAAAATGGTTGGAACTACTTACCACTGAAGGGCGACCCCCCATTGGTAAGAGAAGCAGTACGAACCACGGCATATCCGTTTACGCTTTCGATCGAAAAGGCAAAACGCATGCTTCTGTATAAGCCCACCTATACGATCGCTGCTGGTATGCAGGCTATAGCGAGTTCCAATGAGCCTTCGGAATAGCTAGCTATACGAATTCCGCAATATGAAATGACTTGCTGAAAAATGAAATCCTACTCTCTAAAAACTTAGTTAGACGTGGTCTTATCAATATAAGTCATTGATTATTATGCAATAAATTTCAGTTTTACTATGCTACATTGATTCTATTAACTTACCTAACCTTTGGAGGATTTATGAATAGCAAATTAGTACACGAGGCGCCATATCACCCTGGATACGAGGACGCATCCTTTGAATCATCAGAAAATCCAATCATGGCTGAGCTCAACCAGTATCGCAAAATGAATGCGCGCTACATGGAGACGGCAAAAAAAATAGTGGAGTTTTTGGGGACAGGAGATAAAGCAAGCGCTTAACGTAGAGTTCCGCCCATTAAAAACCACCTGCGGGTGGTTTTTGTTTTGATGGGCGTTCAAAATTTATAAGATTTTTAATCTTACCAATGCAATGCCATATAAAAAGTACAGAAAAGAAATCTTGTATATTACAAAGAATGACAAGAAGCTCTAATCGGAAATCAGATGCCCGCTAATAACAAGAAACAAGATCTTGAGCGATTATTTAAACAAAATCGCACATGGATTAAAAAAGTTACCGAAGAGGATCCTGACTATTTTTCTCGTTTAGTAGATCAGCAAAACCCTGAATATTTATGGATTGGCTGCTCAGATTCGCGTGTGCCAGCCAATCAGATTGTTGGCTTAAAACCAGGCGAAGTTTTTGTACATCGCAACATTGCCAATATGGTGGTGCATACCGATTTCAATGCATTGTCGGTGATTCAATTTGCGATTGATCGATTAAAAGTAAAAAATATTATTGTGGTTGGCCACTATGGTTGTTCGGGCATTGAGGCTGCAATGAATAATGCCCGTATTGGCATAGCCGATAACTGGATACGGCATATTAAAGATGTTCATGATAAACACAACCGTGAGCTAAAGCATATTCAAGATGATCATGCCCGCTTAGATCGGCTGTGCGAGCTCAATGTATTGGAGCAAGTGGTTAATATTGGACAAACTAATATCGTACAAGACGCCTGGTCAATGGGGCAAGATATTGCAATACATGGATGTATTTATAGTTTGCGCGATGGAGTACTAAGGGACTTAGACACAACCGTGACCGACACCAATGAACTAAACAAACGCTATCAGCAGTTATTGTCGACGTAAAAGCATAGGAAGTAATAAACGAGGAAACATGAGTGTCACAGTCATTGGTATCTTTAAAACACTCGGGGCTGAAGACTTCGAGCTGTACCGTAGCCAAGTTGGAGCAAGCATTGCGCTCTATGGTGGAACGGTAGTCCGTCGGGGCGAGTGCGCCACTCCGTTTTGGAATCAATTAAATGCTGACCCCTTTGATACATTTGTAGAGCTATCTTTTGCGCACATTGATGATGCAAATCGTTGGGCAGAAAGCCCTGAGTATGCTCAGCTCCTTCCGGTTCGTGACCGCGCTATGCAGCTGACGTTATTTGTTATGAAAAACTAGAAGCGCTCATTTTTACCTAGGATGCGCCATTGGCCCACCGGTAAGGAGCCAAGTGAAAGCTGGCCAATACGAATTCTCTTTAGTCCAAGCACTTCAAGATTCACTAGCTCACACATTCTTCTAATTTGACGTTTGCGCCCTTCGCGCAATACAAAACGTAACTGATCTTCGTTTTGCCAACTAACTTTAGCAGGCTTTAGTAATTTGCCATCGAGCGATAGACCATTTTGTAATAAGCTAAGGCCTCCATCCGATAGCTGGCCAGAAACCCGTACCAAATATTCTTTCTCAATCGGACTGTCTTCCCCAATCAGCAATTTAGCAATTCGCCCATCTTGTGTTAGTACCAGCAATCCAGACGAATCAATATCAAGGCGCCCTGCAGGCGCTAGACCACGAAAAAGACGCCGCTGCGTTTGCTCTGGTGCGGCAGCAAATTGATTCTCGGGAGTAATGAGCGAGGCCGCAGGCTTATACTGTTGCTCATCATCCAGATGAGAGATATATCCAACAGGCTTGTTTAATAAGATCGTGAGTCGTTGTTCCTGTTGGCGTTTAGCCCCTGATCGAAGTTCAATCGCCTGGTGCCTGTAGGCTCTAGTTCCAAGCTCTTGAACAAGTTCGCCATCTACAGTCACCAGCCCTTGCTCAATGTAAGAATCCGCCTCTCTTCGCGAGCAAAGCCCAAGTTCAGAAAGTAGTTTAGAGACCCTTATCTTTTCCACTACAGGCTTACTTACGGAGCTGCGCTTGCCGACGGATAATCTCCGCATCAATCTTTTTAAGAGTAGCCGCATCCGGATTTTGCCAACTGCCACCCGACTGGTTGACCATATAAACCACAGAAGCTGCAAAATCTTGAACACTCAAATCAGGTTTGCCGCCCTTTGCGGGCATGCCGCGTATACCAACGTATCCATGGGCAGTCAGTTGTACCTGACCCTCTTTAATAAGAGGAGCCCATTTGGTCTTATCCCCCAATTTTGGAGCGCCTGCAACGCCAGCCGTATGACAGACCGCACAAACTGTTTTATACGTATTTTCTGCAGAGTTTGCCCGAGCACTTGTTGGTAAAAAAATTAGGGGTACAAAACTAAAGAAATAAATTAGGGTAGAAGATTTCATATAAGTCACAAAGTTCCAATCAGTAAGTTTCCAGTAAGATAAACAAAACAACCAAAAAATCATTATGAATCGTTTCTTTCGCGCCACCATTATTTTAAGTCTTATTGGTGCCATTTTTATCTCTGGATATACTTATTTAATGTTAAGTTGGAGCTATGCCGAGGGGGAGAGGGCTGGCTATGTTCAGAAGTTTTCGAAGCGTGGCTGGTTTTGTAAAACCTGGGAAGGTGAGTTAGCGATGGTATCGATGCCAGGAACTATGTCTGAAAAATTCTTCTTTTCGGTGCGAGAGGATCGTGTTGCCAATAAGATAAACGCTAATATGGGGCGCAAAGTTGCAATGCAATATGAACAACATGTTGGCTTACCAACAAGCTGCTTTGGTGAGACCGAATATTTTGTTAAAGATTTACAAGTTTTAGACTAGTACTGGGGCCTCGATTTAGACCTCAATTTTTTATTATGAATATTTATTTTTGTAATATTTTGTGTTTACAATTGCCATAGCGCAAAAAGCGCAAAACAATGAACAATCAACAAGGAGCTTCACTTGAATAAAGCAGAACTAATCGCAGCAATTGCTGACGATGCCGAAATTTCTAAAGCAAAAGCCGAGCATGCATTGAACTCTGCTATTGAGCACATCATCAAAGCAGTAACCAAGGGTGATTCAGTTCAGTTAATCGGATTTGGAACCTTTGCCTCAGGAAAGCGCGCTGCACGTATGGGTCGCAATCCTAAAACAGGTGAGCCACTCAAAATTGCCGCTTCGAAGACCGTGAAGTTTTCTGCAGGCAAGGCATTTAAAGACTCTGTGAATAAGCGCAAGAAATAATCATTGTGCTTTTAGTGAAACCCAGCTACGGCTGGGTTTTTTGTTGCCCCACAGCTCTAAAAATTAGCTTTGTACTAGACGCCGATGGCGATGAATACTCATCAGGATACCCGCTCCAAAGCCCAGCGTGACAAGGGCTGTGCCCCCATAGCTTAGAAGTGGCAGGGGAACACCAACCACTGGCAGCAAGCCGGTAACCATACCAATATTGACAAAGGCGTAGGTAAAAAAGATCAGACTAATCGCACCGCCAAGTAGGCGTGTAAAGAGGGTTGGGGCCCCCATGGAAATCGTAAGACCACGTTTGATCAAGGCAAAAAAGAGAAGAATCAAAACAAGATTTCCTAAAAACCCAAATTCCTCTGCAAACACAGCAAAAACAAAGTCAGTGTGTTTTTCGGGAATAAATTCTAGGTGAGATTGTGTGCCTTCACGCCAGCCTTTACCAAAGAATCCACCGGACCCCACCGCAATAATTGCCTGTATCGTATGAAATCCTCGCCCTAAAGGGTCGCTAGTCGGATCTAATAAAGTGCAGACACGGTTTTTTTGATACTCGCGGATCAGTGGCCAATTAACATCAGGAGCACAAATGCTGCCACTAAAAATGATTAGTAGGAGTATGGCAACACCTCCGGTTACAACAATCGGCACAATCCAGCGCCACGGCAAGCCAGCCAAGATAATCACATAAAGCCCTGCAGCGAGAACCAATAAAGCGGTCCCCAGGTCTGGCTGGCGGGCAATCAATAAAACCGGTAAGGCGAGTAAGAGGCCTGCAACTAAATAATCAAAGGCAGAGCGAATGCCCTCGCGTTTCTGAAAATACCAAGCTAGCATTAATGGCACTGCGATCTTCATAATTTCAGAGGGCTGAATCACAATGCCCACATTAATCCACCGACGCGCACCTTTTTTTATAAGACCAAAAATTGCCACCGCGATCAGTAATGCAATTCCAATGCCATAAATCCAAATAGCCGCCATTTCCAACCACTTTGGTGGAATTTGCGAAACGATCCACATAATGACAAAGGCAATGAGTAAATTACGCAACTGATCAACAATTGCAACGGGGGTGCCTTGCCCGGCTGACAAAAACACCACAAAGCTAATACCGGCTAGACCGAGAAAAATAAAGCCAAGGTGTGGATCAAATCCCCGAAATGCATATGCAATAAAGGATTTTGCTTTGGCTAGGGCACTCTTTTCCACTCAGGGATCTCCTTTGGCCATTTGCCATCAATATAGTAATCCAATGCTTTGCGGGCAATAGGCGCAGCATGCTGTGCTCCAAAACCAGAGTTCTCAACAATCAAAGCAATTGCAATTTTAGGTTTATCGTTTGGAGCATAGGCCACATATAAGGCATGGTCTCTTAAAAACTCTGGGGTGGTGGCGTGGTTATAGATTTTTGAATTTAAGCTAAACACTTGGGCCGTACCGGTCTTGCCACCCGCAATAAACCCCGCATTCCGGAATGAGGAGGCCGATGTTCCCGATCTATTAACCTCTACCATTGCTTTCTTAATGATCTCAACATTTTCTGGTTTCAGGTCGATACGATAGCTTTCTTTAGGAGTGGTTAACTCCTTTTGGCGTGTGAAGGGGTCTTCTATTGCCTTAGCAATATGCGGTTTCATGACCACGCCATAGTTGAGCACATTGGCAAGTCCGTGAGCTAATTGCAAAATCGTGAATGCGTTATAGCCCTGACCAATTCCAAGAGAGATCGTTTCACCTTCAAACCACTTTTGCTGCTCAGGTTTCTTAAAAGCAGATTTCTTCCATTCGGTGGATGGCAGAACTCCGCGGACCTCGCCTTCTAAATCAATACCAGTAATCTGACCAAAGCCCAAGGGCTTCATAAAGTCGTGCATCATGTTGGCACCCATGTCACGCGCCAAAAGATAGTAATACGTATCGCAGGATTCGACGATAGACTTTTCCATATTCACCATGCCGTGACCACCAATTTTGTCATCCCGAAATGTGTGATTGCCAAATGTAAAAAACCCTGGATCGGCGATTGCATCTTCGGGGGAGCGCTTATTGAGTTCAAGGGCGGCTAAGGCCATGAATGGCTTGTAGGTTGATGCTGGTGGATAAATACCTTTTAGAGGGCGGTTATATAAAGGCTTTTCTTTAGATTCATTAAGCTCTTTCCAGGTGGTCGCATCAATCCCCTCAACAAAATCATTGGGATTGAAATTGGGTTTTGATACAAAGGCTAATATGTCACCTGTTTCTGGTTCGATAGCTACAAAGGCGCCGCGGCGTTTTCCATAAAGCTCTTCAACCAAGGCTTGGAGTTTGATATCAATCGATAGAATGACATTTTTACCTGGGACAGATGGCTTACTCGACAAGGTACGCACTGGTTTGCCGCCAGCTGTAATCTCAACTTCATCATATCCAGGCACACCGCGCAATACTTTTTCATAGCTTTGTTCAATACCAATTTTGCCCACATACTGAATTCCTGGCAAAAAAGACCTTTGTAGAGCATAAGGGTCTTCGCTAGCCCTAGTCTTCTCAAGTTCATTTTGCATTTGTTCTTTATCTTTTGCGGATACTCGGCCGATATACCCAATAAGATGAGAGGCTAGTTCGTTATAGGGATACTCACGAAAATTACGGGCGCTAACATCTACCCCAGGAAAGCGATAGCGGTTCGCTAAAAAACGGGCCATTTCGGTTTCGGTCAACATCGAACGTAGAGGAAAGGTGCCCATATTGCGCGAGTCTTCAAGCGCCCTTTTAAAATTTCGACGATCCCGTGGCCCTATATGAATAATATCCGCCAATTCATCAATGAGAAGATCTGGGTTTCCTTTAATTTGGGAGGCATCTACTTCCAAGGTGAGCGCAGAGTAGTTGCGCCCAATCACAACGCCATTACGATCAATCAATAAACCGCGATTGGCAGGAACAGGAACAATCGCAATACGATTACTTTCTGCCAGCGTGGCATATTTATTATGGCTGATGACTTGAAGCCAAAAGAGCCGAACGATTAGTAAACCAAAACAAATGCTGACAAATAAAATAGCAATGCGCACACGCTCATGGTAAGAATACAGGTCTGGCTTTTTAAGCGAAGGCATACAAACTTAAAGCGGTCGATTAGGATCGACATCAATAGGCCGACGCTGTGGGAAAAGCAATACATTCGTTGCTAATGGCCATAGCAGTGCTTCAATCATAGCCTGTATGACAGACGTCAGACCCCACCAATGAATTTGATCTCTAAGTGCCCAATTAACCAAAACAGGAAATAGAGAAACCAATAAAAAGATTGGGAAGACATTGAGAATTTGAGAAAAAGTGCTTAAAGCAGTAATTCGGGTGTGCCACGCAATGGCTAAATAAGATACCAGTGAATAGCTAAATGCATGGACACCAAGCAAAGAGCCACTGTGAATATCCATTATTAGACCAAATAAAAAAGCAGTTACAACACCAACATAGCGATGTTGATGAATATTCCAAAATACAATACAAATAATTAACCAATCTGGAATCCAGGCATGATTACCAAAAGGTAAGAAATTGAGAAGTAGCGCAAGCACCAGACTAATATAAATAAAAGAGGGCTTAACCGGCCGCAGAATATAACCACTTTGATAATCAATCATGGCTGTCCTTTGGGGCGTGTTTGGCGGCGACCAGTGGACGACGGTACCCCAGAGTTGGAGCCTGGTTTTGCATCCCATTGAGGGTCGTAAATGAGAGCAAGCGCTTGAAGATGCCGATTTACTTCTGCAATCGGACTGCAAAAGACATTTGAGGCATTTTGCTCAGCATTGCGTTCGATTTTAGTGATTACGGCGACAGCAAATCCGGGGGGGTAGATTCCGTCAACCCCAGAACTAAGAAGAATGTCTCCCACTTCCAAATCGCTGGCCACCGGAAGATAGCGCAGCTGTAATAAATTCCCACGCCCCGCACCAACTACCGCAGCACGCAAACCATTGCGGGCTACTAGAACTGGTACAGCAAAATCCCAATCTTCTAATAAAGATACTTCAGCGGAATTATTAAAAAGACGAACAACTTGACCCAAAATACCGGCATCATTTGCAATGGGGGAGCCAAGATTCAAGCCATGATTACTACCGCGATTTATCACAACTCGTTGAGAAATTGGATTGGGCGGATTAAAAAGAATTTCGACCGGCACCGTTCTGAAATTAGTATTTTTTTGAAGCTCTAGTAGATTTCTAAGATTTTGATTCTCAACAGCGAGTAAAGCCGCTTGATTGGCCAGTAGAGAAAGTTCTGTCTGGCGAGTTTTCAGAGAAAGATTCTCTTTCTCAAGAGAAGAGCGAGAGGTGAAATAGTCTTCTCCAAATGAAAACAGATCGGAGGGAAGCAGCATGATGTTTTCAAGGGGCCGCAAGACATAACTGACTTGATTACGAATAAAGTCCAAGGACTTCACTTGAAAATCAACGACCATCAAGGCGGAACCAATTAGTAAGCAAACTACTAACTTGGCAAGCGCGGGTATGCCTTGTTTAAAAAGTGGAGGAGTACTATTTTGCACGGCACTGCTCGACTATTGGTTGCCTATTCTTGGGAAAACACTCCACCAAGTTTATCCATTCGCTCAAGGGCAATACCGCAGCCTCGAGCAACACAGGTTAAGGGATCATCTGCAACATGAATGGGAAGACCAGTTTCTTCCATAAGCAAGCGATCGAGATCTCTTAATAATGCACCGCCACCAGTAAGCATTAAACCGCGCTCCGCAATATCGGAGGCCAGCTCCGGAGGAGTTTGTTCAAGAGCAGCTTTAACGGCAGTCACAATTTGATTGAGCGGGTCCGTTAGGGCCTCTAAGATCTCATTGCTCGTTACTGTAAAGCTGCGAGGGATACCTTCGGAGATATTGCGACCTTTAATTTCTAATTCACGAATCTCGGCCCCAGGAAAAGCAGAACCAATTGCTTTCTTCACCGCCTCAGCGGTTTGTTCACCAATAAGCATGCCATAGTTGCGACGAATGTAATTCGTAATTGCCTCATCAAACTTGTCTCCTCCAACGCGAACGGAGCCTTTGTAAACAACGCCGCCTAAGGACATTACACCAACCTCGGTTGTGCCACCGCCAATATCAACCACCATTGAGCCGGCTGCCTCAGAGACTGGTAATCCGGCACCAATTGCTGCAGCCATGGGCTCTTCAATTAAAAACACTTGGGACGCGCCGGCGCCCAATGCTGATTCACGAATAGCGCGACGCTCAACTTGGGTGGAGCCACATGGAACGCAAATGATGATTCGGGGGCTGGGACGAAAGAGTTTGCTCTCGTGAACCATCTTAATAAACTGCTTGAGCATTTGCTCGGTAATAGTGAAGTCAGCGATTACGCCATCTTTCATTGGTCGAATCGCCTCAATATTGCCAGGCACACGACCCAGCATACTTTTTGCCTCGCGCCCAACAGCCAAAATTGTTTTTTTGTTGTTAGGACCGCCTTCTTGCCGAATTGCCACTACGGAGGGCTCGTCGAGAACAATCCCCCTGTCACGCATATAAATAAGGGTGTTTGCGGTACCTAGGTCTATGGCTAGGTCATTGGAAAAATAGCTACGAAAGAGACCAAACATAATGTAAGTGAGAAAATAGAATTATTAATAAAGCGAAGTAGAGATGATACTCTAGCACCCCATGGATATAAATGAAGTTCACCGTATAGCTAAGCTATCCCGTCTTGAATTGAGCCCCGCAGAAGCGGAGGCAGTTTTGCCTCAGTTGACAGCCATTTTTGCATTGGTTGGACAAATGCAAGCGGTCGATACGAGTTCAGTTGACCCTTTGCCGCACCCCATAGTATTTATTCGCGATTTAGCTCAGCCTTTGCGCCCAGACACCGTTACCGAGCACGAAGCGCGGGAAAACAATATGGCCAATGCTCCAGCACAAGATCGAGGCTATTTTTTAGTGCCTAGGGTGATCGAATGAGCTGGCACCAAAAGTCCGTGGCACAATTATCTAAAGCACTGATTAATAAGGAAATTTCTAGCTTTGAGTTAAGCACCTATTACCTTGAGCGCATGGCCGATAGCAGGAATTTAAACGCTTATTTAGACACCTTGCCCGAGTTGAGTCTGGCACAGGCAAAGGAGGCGGACACCTTGCGCGCCCAAGGTAAAGCAGGCCCCCTTACTGGAATCCCGATAGCTCATAAGGATGTTTTTGTCAGTAAGGGCTGGGCGACAACAGCTGCCTCAAAAATCCTAGAGGGCTATATCAGCCCATTTGATGCTGCCGTCGTTGAGGCTTTAGGCATGCCAACCGAGCGCCACCCTCATGCTGCTGGGATGGTTTGTCTTGGAAAGACCAATATGGATGAGTTTGCGATGGGCTCGTCTAACGAGAACTCTGCATATGGACCAGCGCTAAATCCATGGAACACAAAATGCGTTTCAGGAGGATCCTCTGGGGGCTCCGCAGTAGCTGTCGCAGCAGGCTTGGCTCCCGTTGCAACAGGAACGGATACAGGTGGATCGATACGTCAGCCCGCTGCTTTCTGTGGGCTTACAGGGATTAAGCCAACATATGGGCGGGTCTCGCGTTACGGCATGATTGCCTATGCGTCCTCATTGGATCAAGCGGGCCCGATCGGCAAGACAGCGGAGGACTGTGCCTTGTTATTAAGTGCAATGTCTTTTCATGATCCGCGGGATTCAACCTCCTTGGCTGATAGCGGCGAGGATTATGCGCGCTATTTACATTCATCTTGGTCTGATAAAGACCAAAATAAACCCCTGGCAGGATTGCGTGTTGGATTGCCTAAAGAGTTTTATGCGGATGGTTTGTCTTCCGAAGTTGCACAGGCTCTTTTGGTGGCAAAAGACGCGCTTCATGGTCTGGGCGCAAGCGTGTGCGAAGTGAGCTTGCCCAAAACACAATTATCCATTCCGGTCTACTACGTGCTTGCACCTGCGGAAGCATCGAGTAACCTCAGTCGCTACGACGGAGTTCGATATGGGCATCGTGCAAAAGAATATTCTGATTTAGTACAAATGTACCAACGCTCGCGCAGTGAGGGATTTGGAGACGAGGTTAAGCGCCGTATTTTGGTAGGCAGTTATGTTCTATCGCAGGGGTATTACGACGCCTATTATTTACAAGCCCAAAAAATACGGCGCATCATCGCTGCAGATTTTCAGGCAGCATTTAATCAATGCGATGTGATCTTGGGGCCCGTGGCACCCGATGTTGCTTGGAATTTAGGAGAAAAATCAAAGGATTCTCTGCAAATGTATTTAGAGGATATCTACACACTTTCCACAAATCTCGCGGGTCTACCAGCGATGAGTGTCCCCTCCGGGTTTTCAAAAGGGGGCCTGCCGATTGGGATGCAATTGATCGGTAACTATTTTTCTGAAGCGCGACTATTACAAGTTGCACACCAATACCAATTGGTAAGTGATTGGCATTTGCGTTACCCCGCCGAGGTGTCAGCATGAAGTGGGAAGTGGTCATTGGACTTGAAACACATACACAGCTTTTAACAAACTCGAAAATATTTAGTGGCGCGTCTACTCAGTTTGGGGCCGCACCCAACACACAAGCATGCCCAGTCGATTTAGCCCTGCCCGGCGTGCTACCAGTATTAAATCGGCAGGCAGTTGAGCATGCCATTCGGTTCGGTTTGGCGATTGGCGCCACCATCGCACCCGCGAGTATTTTTGCGCGCAAGAACTATTTTTATCCAGACCTACCAAAGGGCTATCAAATTAGCCAATACGAAATACCGGTGGTGATCGGGGGGCAATTGGAAATCATGGTCGGAAAAGAGCTAACAGTCGTTCAGCTCACTCGCGCCCACTTGGAAGAAGATGCTGGTAAATCTGTTCATGAAAACTTTACCGGGCCTAATGGCGAGCCTGCTAGCGGCATTGATTTAAATCGGGCTGGCACGCCCCTCCTCGAAATCGTTACAGAGCCAGTGATGCGAAGTGCTGCCGAAGCCGTGGCATACGCTAAAGCACTTCATGGCCTAGTAGTTTGGCTTGGAGTCTGTGATGGCAATATGCAAGAAGGATCCTTTCGATGCGATGCTAACGTTTCTGTACGTCCTTTTGGACAAAAGGAGTTTGGTACCCGTTGTGAAATTAAAAACCTAAATTCCTTTCGATTTCTTGAAGAGGCAATTAACTATGAGGTGCGTCGTCAAATCGAATTGATTGAAGATGGCGGTACGGTCGTACAAGAGACTCGCTTATATGATCCTGATCGACAAGAGACCCGCAGTATGCGTAGCAAAGAAGACGCACACGATTATCGGTACTTCCCAGATCCAGACCTCTTGCCCTTAATCATCTCCCAAGAGTGGATTGAGGAAGTGCGCTCGAGTATGCCCCCATTGCCAGCTACATTGCGTGAGCAGTGGCAGACTAATTTTGGACTAAGTGCTTATGACGCGCAGGTTTTAAGTCAGGACCGAGCCAGCGCCAATCTATTTACCGAATTAATCGACCTATTGGGAGCATCGCAAGCAAAGTTAATTTCTAATTTCATTACTGGTGAGTTGGCCTCTGCGCTCAATCGATCTAATGTAGCAGCAGTCGACATGCCTTTACAGGCTAAGCAACTAAGCTATTTATTGAGACGCTTAATTGATAGTACGATTTCTGCCAAGATTGCTAAAGATATTTTTGCATTTATGTGGGAAGAAGCGCTCAACGGTAAAGAAGTATCTGATGTCGATCAAATTATTGAGAGCCGGGGTCTAAAGCAAATCACTGATAGTGCTGCCTTAGGAGTGCTGATCGATACTGTTTTGCAGGCCAATACAAAATCCGTAGAAGAATTTCGTGCAGGCAAAGAAAAAGCATTTAATGCCCTCGTCGGACAGGTGATGAAAGCCTCTCAGGGTAAAGCAAATCCACAACAGTTAAATGAATTACTGCGCCAGAAATTACAAAGTTCATAAGGACGGGTCATGAGTCATCAAGAACCAAGACAAGAGCTAAGCCAAGAGGAACAAGAATCTTTGGTGGCCCAATGGTTGTTAGCGTGCCCAGGATTTTTTGAGAGACACGCAGAGACCTTGCAGGAGGTTCGCCTAAAAGATCCGCATAGCGATCGGGCCATTTCTTTACAAGAGCGGCAAATGCACGTCTTACGCTCACAAAATCAGGCCCTTAATCAGCGTTTGAATGAGATGCTACGTTTTGGTAGTCGTAATGACAAAACTCAGCAGGCAATGGTATCTTGGTTACAGCAATTGATCGAGGCGCAAGAAGCCGGTGCGGTAGGCGCTGCAATCGAGTCGGGCCTAGCAAGTATTTTTGAAGTTGAGGTTTGTTGCCTTTTGCCGATTGATGCAGGCTACCAGGCCTTGGTGGCCCAGCCGGTTTGTCAAGCTTATGGAGACTGCCCCGCTGAGCTTAAAGAAAAAATTGCACAGTCTAAGCAGGGTGATTTAATGTGGCAGAGCATTGCCATATTGGCATTGCCTTTGGGCGAGGAACGATATGCCGGTTTAGTATTGGCAAGCTCCGACCCTCAGCGCTTTACCAAAGACATGGGCACTTTCTATTTAAAACAAATTGCCGGCTTAGCGGCCGCGGCTCTGAGGCGAGTTGCTTGGCAATCGTACTGACGTGAGCAACCCTTTTCCAGAAGTCGAAGCCTATTTACGTGAGCTACACGTGGTTCGACAACTGTCGACGTATACCCTCAAAGCATATCGCACGGATTTATCGCTGCTGCAAGAAAATGCTAGAGAAGAGGGGCTTAGTTTAGATAAAGTAAGTAATGCGTTAATACGGCGCTGGGCTGCAGCCTTGCATGCCACGGGCAAATCGCCTCGAACGATTGCACGTACTCTATCTGGGTGGCGTGGCTTTTATGCATGGCTCGCGTTAGAAGGTAAGGAACATCAATCCAATGCCAGTCTGAGCGTCAATCCAGTAGCGGATGTAAAGGCCCCTAGGCGCAATAAGTTGCTACCAAAAGCGTTATCGGTAGAGCAGGCCATTTCTTTGGTCGAGTTTGCCGCTAAAGAGGTCAAGGAAAAAAAGGATTGGGAGTCGTTTCGTGATTACGCTACGATTGAGTTGTTATATTCCTCCGGCTTGCGCCTCTCCGAACTTTTAGGAATTGATGTTGAGCCAAGTCCAAACGCGGCAGGCTGGTTAGATTGGGATGCAGCAGAAGTATCGGTATTGGGAAAGGGTAACAAGCGCAGAGCGATCCCGGTAGGAAAACCAGCAATGACAGCCTTGCGGGATTGGCGGGAGATACGAGCGCAGTACCTAGTAAACACCAAGGAAGCAGCCTTGTTCATATCGATTCAAGGTACACGCCTATCAGCGCGAACGGTTCAAGCGCGCCTACGAACCCTTGCAATCCGTGCAGGCCTTCCAACCCACGTACACCCGCACATGATGCGGCACAGCTTTGCTAGTCATGTGTTGCAATCCTCACATGATTTGCGCGCCGTCCAAGAGATGCTCGGTCATGCAAGTATTGCGAGCACACAAATTTATACGTCCCTTGATTTTCAGCATCTTGCAAAAGCTTATGACAGTGCTCATCCACGCGCTAAGGCAAAAGGATCGGCAAAGTAAGATAGACTCATCCTTGTATTTGCATTTTGTGTAATTGTTACTTTAAAGAAGAAATTAAATGGCCTTAATCCCCGTAACGATCTTGACCGGCTTTTTAGGAAGCGGTAAGACCACATTACTTAAACATATTTTGACAGAGCAGCATGGCAAAAAAATTGCTGTGATTGAAAATGAATTTGGTGAAGAGAATATTGATAACGATATTTTGGTGCAAGGTACTCAAGAGCAAATTGTGCAAATGAGTAACGGCTGTTTGTGTTGTTCTATTCGCGGGGATTTGGTTGAAGCACTGAATCAGTTGTGGCTGGAGCGAAAGAACAAAAAAATTAGCTTTGACCGAGTCGTGATTGAAACTACCGGGATCGCCAATCCAGGCCCGGTGGCGCAAACGTTCTTTATCGATGACGATATTGCAAATCGTTATGTCTTGGATGCCGTGGTGACCTTAGTGGATGCTAAATATGGTCAGAAGCAACTGAGCGAAGATGAGGAGGTACGGCGTGAAGTTGGCGTTGCCGATCGTATTTTTATTACGAAGTCCGATCTTGCCAGTGAGGTAGAAGTTACGGCCCTTAAAAATCGCTTAATACACATGAACCCTCGAGCACCAATTGAGATGATTACGCGCGGCCTTGCTCCTTTAGACTCAGTATTTGATTTGAAGGGATTTAATCTCAATGCGAAATTGGATATTGATCCCCATTTTTTAGGAGAGCAGGATCACGATCACAGTGAGTGTGGGCACGACCATCATGACCATGACCACCACAACCACCATGACCACCATGGGCATACCGACCGCATACAGTCCTTTGTGTTTAAGAGTGATAAGCCCTTTGACCACCGTAAGTTAGAAGATTTTTTAGGGGGAGTCATCTCGGTATTTGCGGAGAAGATGCTTCGTTATAAAGGTGTTTTATACGTGAAGGGCTCAGCCCGTAAAGTGGTTTTGCAAGGCGTTCATGAAATGATGGGGAGTGATATGGCGGGGCCATGGGGCCCTGGAGAGCCAAAACAAAGCCGACTGGTCTTTATTGGGATTGATCTGCCTAAAGACACCTTACTAGGGGGCTTGGAGGGCTGCCTGGTTCATTAGCCCTCCTAGGGGTCAGGTGCTGTACAATCCGCCGCCACAGCTTAAAAACAAATAGGCATTGAAACTTTTATAGAAAGAGTAATAATGCTCGCTTAATGCTGTAAATAAGGGTTTAGTAATTACCCTTAAAGAGCGGCATTTTGGAGAAGTATTAAATGCAGTATTCATATTTGGGATTGGGGAACAAAATGACCACTAAAGAAGCCGGCATAAAGGCAAAATCTGCTGAGACCAGCAAGAAGGCCGCGTCGTCCGCGAAGGGTGCGCCATTAACAGAGTCTGAGCTCCTCAAAATGTCCGACAAAGACTATATGAGCGCAGCACAATTAGAGTTCTTTCGTACTAAATTACAGACCCTCAAAGAAGATATCCTGAAGCACGCCAGCGAGACAACGGAGCACTTACGTGAAAACATTTTGGTGCCTGATCCAGCTGATCGGGCGACCATTGAAGAAGAGCATGCACTTGAATTGCGTACGCGAGATCGGGAGCGTAAATTGCTCAAGAAAGTTGAGCAAGCATTGGCTCGTATTGAGTCGGGCGATTATGGTTGGTGTGAAGAAACGGGTGAGCCAATTGGCGTATCTCGCTTGATTGCACGCCCGACTGCCAATTTATCCCTTGAGGCTCAAGAGCGTCGTGAACTTCGGCAGAAATTGTTTGGTGAATAGGGTTTCTATTCACTATGACTAAAGCTGTACCTACCTTAGCGGATATTCCGCCACTCTTAAAAGCAGAGATTTTGGCCGAGGCATTGCCATACATTCGGCAATACCATGGCAAAACCATCGTGATTAAGTACGGCGGGAATGCAATGGTTGAGGAGCGCCTAAAAGAGAGTTTTGCCCGCGATGTTATTTTGCTTAAATTGGTGGGCATGAACCCTGTCGTGGTTCATGGTGGCGGTCCACAAATTGATGAAGCCCTAAAGAAGATTGGCAAGACCGGTACATTTATTCAAGGGATGCGCGTCACCGATGAAGAGACCATGGAGGTGGTGGAGTGGGTCTTAGGTGGTGAGGTGCAACAAGATATCGTGATGTTGATTAATCACTTTGGCGGTCAAGCAGTTGGTTTAACTGGCAAAGATGGTGGTTTGATTCATGCGCGAAAGTTATTCGTACCCAATGAGCAGACTCCCGGCGGAGCTTTGATTGATTTGGGTTTTGTAGGCGAAATTGAGGCGATCAATCCAGCTGTTGTAAAGGCTTTGCAAGATGACGCATTTATTCCAGTGATCTCGCCAATCGGCTTTAGTGCAGAGGGCCAGGCTTATAACATCAACGCGGATTTAGTCGCAGGTAAGATGGCAGAAATCCTCAAGGCTGAGAAATTAGTCATGATGACCAACATCCCTGGGGTCATGGACAAGGCCGGTAATTTATTAACCGATCTTACAGCCCGGGAGATTGATGCTTTATTTGCAGACGGTACCATCTCGGGCGGCATGTTGCCAAAGATTTCATCGGCACTCGATGCAGCCAAGAGTGGTGTGAACTCCGTGCATATTATTGATGGCAGAATTGAGCACTCTCTTTTGCTTGAAATCCTGACGGAACAAGCTTTTGGTACCATGATACGGTCTAGGTAAGCAAAAACTCTTATGAACACAAGTGGTAACCCTCATGATCAGGAATTTGGTTCTGAATTGACCGAGGGGGAAACCAAGACCCGTAAGCGCCCGCGCCCAGGCGAGCGGCGTTTACAGATCTTGCAAATTCTAGCCGAGATGTTGCAAAACCCACGGGGTGAGCGCGTTACGACTGCTGCATTGGCTGCCAAGATCGGCGTATCCGAAGCCGCTTTGTACCGGCATTTTGCAAGTAAGGCCCAAATGTTTGAGGGTTTGATCGCCTTTATCGAGCAAACTGTCTTTGGTTTGATTAATCAGATTAATCAAAAAGAAGAAATGGGCATGGCACAAGTGAAGGGCATTGTACAAATGCTCTTAGTCTTTGCAGAAAAGAATCCCGGTATGGTGCGAGTTTTATTGGGTGATGCTCTATTGCAAGAAGATGACCGTTTGCAAGAACGAATTAATCAGGTGCTCGATCGGGTGGAGGCATCACTCAAACAGTCTCTGCGTATTGCTCAAAGCCAAGGTAAAGATGGTCAGACCGATATAGTTAGCATGCAGGCAGCCCTATTAATGAGCTTTGTGATTGGTCGTTGGCATCGCTTTGCCCGCAGCGGCTTTAGAAAATTACCGAGCGAGGGAATTGATGTTAGCCTTCGTATTCTGCTTGCAGCATGACCGAGCTGCATCTCTCAAAACAAACTATTCACTTTGTTGAGCCCTTGCCGCTACAAAGCGGTACCAGTATTGAGAACTATGATTTGGTGGTCGAGACCTATGGCCAATTAAATGCCAAGGCTAGTAATGCCATTCTGATTTGCCATGCATTGAATGCCTCCCATCATGTCGCCGGAGTAAATCCAGATGATCCAAGTGATATAGGCTGGTGGGACAATATGGTTGGGCCCGACAAGCCGATTGACACCAATCGATTTTTTGTGATTGGGGTGAATAATTTGGGCTCTTGCTTTGGTTCAACCGGCCCCATGAGCATTAATCCAAAAACAAATTTACCGTATGGCGCTAGCTTTCCTGTGTTAACTGTAGAGGATTGGGTTAATGCACAAGTGCGCTTAGCCGATCGTTTGGGGATCAAACAGTTTGCAGCTGTAATGGGCGGTAGTTTGGGTGGTATGCAGGCGATGTCGTGGGCAACGCAATACCCAGAGCGCATTGCGCATTGCGTGGTGATTGCCTCTACTCCAAAACTAAGTGCGCAGAATATTGCCTTTAATGAGGTCGCACGAAATGCCATATTGTCGGACCCCGACTTTCATGGGGGGGATTACTACAAGCATGGGGTTGTGCCAAAAAGTGGCTTACGCCTCGCACGCATGGTGGGTCATATCACTTATTTATCGGATGACGATATGGCAGAGAAATTTGGGCGCGATTTGCAACGTGCCGCAGGAGCGCCTGATGAATACCGATTTAGTTTTGATGTGGAGTTTGCCGTTGAGAGTTACCTGCGTCATCAAGGCGATAAGTTCTC
>JBBAQJ010000025.1:0-21241 GCA_040400365.1 Polynucleobacter sp.
CTGGCGGAGACGAGAGGATTCGAACCTCCGATCCGTGTTTTAGCACAGATGCTCCCTTAGCAGGGGAGTGCCTTCGACCAGCTCGGCCACGTCTCCGTATTACTTCAATACCGCTAGTTTACTTCTGATCCAATTCAAAGGCTTTATGGAGGGCTCTGACTGCGAGTTCCATGTATTTCTCATCAATCACGACTGAGATCTTAATCTCACTGGTGGAGATCATCAAAATATTGATGCCCTCTTCCGATAAGGTTCTGAACATCTTACTGGCTACACCAACGTGGGAGCGCATTCCAACGCCCACCACCGATACTTTCGATACCTTGGGGTCGCCAATAATATCTTTCGCGTCAATATGCGCTTGCACACTCTTTTTCAGCAGATCGAGCGCTTTTTGATAATCAGCACGCGGTACGGTGAATGTGAAATCGGTCTTTCCTTCAACCGATTGATTCTGAATAATCATGTCCACATCAATATTGGCTTCAGCAATGGGGCCTAAGATTTGATAGGCGATGCCAGGACGATCTGGTACATCAATCACAGTGATCTTGGCTTCATCGCGTGCAAATGCGATTCCTGAGATTACAGCGGCTTCCATGGTGGTGTCCTCTTCAAAGGTAATTAAAGTACCCGACTTCATTTCTTGATCAAGCGGAATTAGTGGATCAGTCAGCGATGACAACACACGGGTCTTCACTTTGTACTTACCAGCAAACTCCACTGAGCGTATTTGCAAGACCTTAGAGCCAAGGCTTGCCATTTCCAGCATCTCTTCAAATGTAATCTGATCGAGGCGACGAGCGTCCTCACAAACGCGGGGGTCGGTGGTATAAACGCCATCGACATCGGTATAAATTAAGCACTCATCGGCTTTTAGAGCCGCAGCAACAGCAACCGCTGAGGTATCTGAACCACCGCGACCTAGGGTGGTCACGTTACCCTGTGGATCAACCCCTTGAAATCCGGTAATCACGACTGCCCTGCCAGCATCTAAATCTTTTCTGATCTTGGCATCATCGATACCCATGATACGCGCCTTGGTGTAGGCTGAATCAGTATGCACCGTGACCTGCCAACCTGAGTAACTAATCGCATCAATCCCCTGCTCTTGCAAAGCAATCGCTAATAAGCCAGAGCTAACCTGCTCACCGGTTGCTGCAATTTGATCGAGCTCTCGGGGGTTTGGGCTACTACTTAACTCTTTTGCTAGCCCTAACAGGCGGTTGGTCTCCCCCGACATGGCCGATGGGACCACCACTACTTGGTGACCTGCGCGCATCCACTTCGCAACCCGTTTGGCCACATTTTGGATGCGTTCGATGGATCCCATCGAAGTGCCGCCGTACTTATGAACAATTAAAGACATATTCGTTTTACTGAATTGCAAAACCTATGATTTTACAGGGTTTTGTTTTTCTTAATCCAAATAGGACCACTCGGGCCAAACGCGCGGGCCCTTGGTCGTTAAGTGAGTAATACTGACCCCAAGACCCTCAGCGGCAATGAGGGTGCCATCGATAAATAAAAGTGGGATTTGCCGTTGCCAAGGTGGAACTCCGGCTTCTTGATATAGATTTTTAAGACTTTTACTGGGGGTATTGAGCTTGATTTTCAAACGCTCGCCTCCGGCGCGTGGTCTACTCTCAATCGACTGGGCCTGTTGGCAGTATTCCCATGAAAGACCCGCTTGATTGGAGCGTTCGGGGATTGGTACAAAAATCCATTGGCCGCGCTTGGATCTTTGCGCCGATTCAATCCGCAAGGCATTGCGCCACGCCCGAATGGAATGACGATCATGCAACCACTCTAATTTGGCTCCAGCACGTAAGGACTGTAGATCACGCCACCAGGATTGCAAACGCTCCATTGAGGGCATGGATAGCTGGTTGTGTTTGAGCCAATAGCGCATCACATTCGTGGCTCGGGCTGGGTCTTGCTGATGGAGGGTCATCAATGGGGAAATACTGAGTTGATTGCGATTGATCCAAGTGCGCGTATCGTGCTGCGCAAGCTGATCCATCAACACTTGGGACTGTGCCAACCACTGCGCACTACGTGCCAGATTAGCAATTGCCCCGCCCTGAATCTGCTCTAACTCTGGCAGAATTTTTTTACGGATGGCATTGCGGCGATACCGCGTGTTTTGATTGCTGGGATCCTCCACCCAAGATAACTTGTGTTGCTTGGCATAAATCTGTAATTGGGTGCGGTCTTGCTCTAATAGAGGTCGCCATACGTGGACGGTTCTGCCATTAGGGGTTTGCAGCTCTTTATGGGCAGGCATTCCTGCCAAACCTGCAGGCCCAGCGCCTCGCAAAAGTTGCAAGAGCACGGTCTCGGCTTGATCGTGCTGATGATGCGCAAACAGTAAATGATCAAGTTGATGTTGATCACACAGCCCAAGCAATGCCTCATAGCGCGCTTGGCGTGCGTGGGCCTCAATGTTCGCGGAGATTGGCAAATGTAGCAGTCGGAAGTCAAAGGCAATCCCGTAACGTTTGGCTAGGCGCTCACAAAAGAGTAACCACTCATCAGCATGGGCTTGCAGTCCATGATGGACATGAAGCGCATAGACTAGATCGTGTGGATAGGCTTTACTGACAGCATCAAGCAACACCACGGAATCGAGGCCCCCACTTAAGGCCACACCAATTCGTTTAGCTTGGGTCTTTGGCTTTGACTTCTTTGAACTGGCCATAACTCATGAACCGTTGATGACGGCGCTCGAGCAGTTCTTTCTCAGACAGGTCTTCAACCTCCGAAAGAGCGCGTGCAAGTGCTTTATTCATATTGGCCATCATGGCTTCGTAATCTCGATGCGCAGCACCCACCGGTTCTGGCACGATCGTATCAATCAATTGAAGATCTTTCAGGCGTTGCGCAGTTAATGCTAATTGCTCAGCTGCATCGGGGGCTTTCTCGGCGGTCTTCCATAAGATCGAAGCACATCCTTCGGGTGAGATCACGGAATACGTTGAGTATTGCAACATCATGACGACATCACCCATGGCAATAGCCAGTGCGCCGCCCGAACCGCCCTCACCAATGATGGTAGTGATGATAGGCACTTTGAGTTCAGCTTGGGTATACAGATTGTGACCAATGGCTTCCGATTGGTTACGCTCCTCGGCATCAATTCCTGGAAATGCGCCGGGGGTATCAACAAAGGTAAAGACCGGTAAACCAAACTTCTCAGCAAGACGCATCAGTCGCATGGCCTTGCGATAGCCTTCGGGTCGACTCATACCAAAGTTACGCATGGCACGCTCTTTAGTATCTCGACCCTTTTGATGACCGATCACCATGCAAGGCTTGCCATTGAAGCGCGCAAGACCACCAATAATCGATTGATCATCGGCAAAGACCCGATCGCCATGCAACTCATGAAAGTCAGTAAACAAAGCTTGGATGTAATCAAGCGTATAGGGACGCTGTGGATGACGCGCCACCTGAGAGACCTGCCAAGGCGTTAAGCCCTCATAGATCTCTTTGGTGAGCTGTTGGCTTTTTTCTGAGAGCGCCTTGAGCTCGGTTGAGATATCCACCGAGGACTCGTCTTGCACATAGCGGAGTTCTTCGATTTTGGTCTCAAGCTCAGCTACTGCTTGCTCAAAGTCTAGGAAGGTGGTCTTCATGGCCTAATTTTATGTGCTTTTTGGGTTTCCCCCAAAATTAGTACTCTACGGGGATGGGATCAATGCTGCGCCACATGTACCAAGTGGCCACAGTCCGCCACGGTGCCCAATTGGCTGCCACCTCGCGCGCCTCGTGTCGGGTTACGGGCTCGCCACTGAAATAATTGATCGAGATCGCCCGAATCAGCCCAATATCGTCGAGCGGCAATACATTGGGACGCATCAAATTAAAGATCAGAAACATCTCGGCGGTCCAACGCCCAATCCCCCGAATCGCACTCAACTCCTTAATGAGCTCCTCATCCTCCATTTTGGGCCAACGATCGGTTTGCAAGCGTCCATGATGAAAGTGATCGGCGAGATCGCGGATGTACTCCACCTTGCGCATGGATAGACCGGAAGCTCGTAAGGCGTCATGTTTGGTATCGAGCACGCGTTTAGGAGTTACCTCATGACTGAGAGTCTCCAAGGTTCGGTTCCACACCGATTGTGCAGCAGCCACTGAAATTTGTTGTCCAACGATCGAGCGCGCTAGTGTTGTGAATGCATCGCCCCGACTTCCCAACATTCCGTCGCCATACTTGGGAATCAGTTTGCGCAAGATCCGATCTTGCTTCATGAGCTCAGCACAGGCATCTTGCCAATAGCTTGGCTTTTTGGTTCGTGGTTTTGGCATTAGGCGCGTCGCCAGCTGGTTTGGCCACCAGGCTTATCTTCCAAAATGACACCCTCGTCCAGTAATTGCTGACGAATCGCGTCAGCACTGGCAAAGTTCTTGGCCTGCTTGGCCGCTTGGCGTGCCACAATCCGCTCTTCAATCTGCTCCGAGCTCAAGCCAGCTTTAGGCGTACCACTTTGTAAGAACTGTTGCGGTGACTGATAAAGAAGTCCGATTGTGCTACCTAAGTGATGAAGGGTATGAAGGAGCTCTTGCTTGCGCTCGATATCCTGCGTCTTATGACTCTCCGTCACCAACTCGAATAACACTGCCAAGGCCTCAGGAGTATTGAAGTCATCGTTCATTGCTTGGGCAAAGCGGTCGTTCCAGGCAGAGTCAACCTTATTGCTTGGAATAGCTGGCAGTTCGCTCAGCGCGGTATACAAACGGGTTAATCCAGTGCGCGCTTCTTCAAGCTGATGATCAGAATAATTAATGGGGCTACGGTAGTGGGCCTTGAGCATAAAGAAGCGCACGACTTCGGGATCAAACTGCGCTAGTACATCTCTGATTAAGAAAAAATTGCCCAAGGATTTTGACATCTTCTCGTGGTTCACACGGATATGGCCGTTATGCATCCAGTAACGCACAAAGGGCTGATCAATCGCACCCGATCCATACAGCGCGCCTTCGCTTTGTGCAATCTCGTTCTCATGGTGAGGAAACTGCAAATCTGCCCCACCGCCATGAATATCAAAATGCTGTCCTAGCAACTCGCAGGACATCGCTGAACACTCAATGTGCCAACCCGGACGTCCCTCACCCCATGGGGAAGCCCAACGGGTGTCAGCAGGTTCTTCGCTCTTGGCGGATTTCCAGAGCACAAAATCCAATGGGTCGCGCTTACCACCGCTAATAGCGACCCGCTCACCGGCCTGAAGCTCATCAATCGATTTGCCAGATAACTTGCCATAACTGGGAAACTGACGCACGGCATAGTTCACATCGCCATCATCGCCTTGATAGGCCATCTGACGCTCAATGAGACGACCAATCAATCCTTGCATCTGGGTAATATAGTGAGTAGCCCGCGGCTCATGATCAGGCGATAGAAGATTAAGGGTTTTAGCATCCGCATGCATTGCATCAATGAAACGCTGGGTCAGTGCTGCAATGGGCTCTTGGTTTTCTAGCGCTCGGGTAATGATCTTGTCATCAATATCGGTGATATTACGAACGTAGTTCACATCATAGCCACTGGCTCGCAACCAGCGCACCACCATATCAAACACAATCATGACCCGTGCGTGACCCAAATGGCAATAGTCATACACGGTCATACCGCATACATACATCCTTACCTTACCGGGCTCAATGGGTTGAAAGGCCTCTTTGGTTCTCGATAGGGTGTTGTAAATCGACAGCATGATCAGTATTTGGAGATGACGGAGCTTGAAAGGTGTTGAGTGAGCGGCACACGAATTTGTTAGACTGATGAGTATATCGAATGATGCGCCTTCTTAGTGATCTTCTTGCCATGACAGCCAACGCCCCAATCTCCAGAAAATTAAGCAAGATCCCACCATGTTGGCTAATGCTGTTGGGCCTCATAGTGATGGGTACGAGTGTTGCGCAACCCTCTTCCACAGGCAACAATCCCCAACCCTATCTTGGTGGGTATGGTCCAACCGATCCACCGCGCATGAGCACCAACCCCAATCCAGAAACAGGTAATAACCAACTTTCTGAATCCATCGCGGTGCCGTTTCTGTCCTTTTTGATTATTGAGCCCGATCCGGTCATGAAAAATGCGATTCCCACGCATATTGAGAAGCTCATTAAGGAACGCAAATACCCGGACGCCATCAAAGCGATTGATGCAGCTTTGGTGAAAACGCCGCGCAATGTGCAACTGCGATTTATCAAGGCGCGCCTACAAGTGGAATTGCGTGATGTCAATGCAGCACGTGCAACGTGGATTGAGATTACCCAGCAGTTTCCGGAACTACCAGAGCCCTATAACAATCTCGCCGCATTAGCAGCCAATCAAGGGCAATGGATTGAGGCTCGAGATTATCTTGAGCTCGCCCTCAAATTAAGACCCGACTATGTGCTGGCCCAGGGCAATCTTGCAGAGGTGTACTTGCGCCTAGCCGATCGCTATTACTCCAGTGCGAGTAAACTTCAGCCTAGTCAACGTGAGTATGGGCAGCGGGCCCGGGCCATCAAGGAGATCTTGAACCCGCCGCCACCCAAACCCAGTAGCCGACCCAATCCCCCGATTTCTAAACCATAAGAGAGTTATTTATGCCAAGCGTTCTTCTAAAAACCAATCACGGTGATATCACCCTCGAGCTCGATGCTGCCAAAGCACCAAAATCCGTTGCTAACTTTTTAGCCTATGTAAAGAGTGGCCATTACGATGGCACGATTTTTCATCGGGTGATTGATAATTTCATGATTCAAGGTGGCGGTATGACCGCAGGCATGAAGCAGAAGTCGACGCTCGATCAAATTGAGAACGAGGCGAATAATGGCTTAAAGAATGATCGAGGCACGATTGCGATGGCACGTACTAGCGATCCGCATTCAGCCACCGCCCAGTTTTTTATCAATGTCAATGACAATGATTTTCTTAATCACACCGCTCCTACTCCGCAGGGTTGGGGATATGCCGTGTTTGGGAAAGTGAGCAATGGCATGGATGTGGTTGACAAAATTAAGAAGGTCAAGACAGGTAATGCTGGGTATCACCAAGATGTTCCCACTGAGGATGTGGTGATTGAGAAAGCATCGGTCATTGCCGATTAATACCTTAATCTAAGCATGCAAGAGCACGCCAGCGCCCTACTGATTTCTGATCTTCATCTCACGCCGTCGATGCCCTTGACGGCGCAGCGTTTTTTTGACTTTGTTGAGAAAGAAATCAACGATGTCGAGTCGGTATTTATTCTGGGTGATCTCTTTGAATACTGGGTGGGCGATGATGCTGGCGCACGTTCACCATTTCAGCAAGAGGTCCTGCGCGCGCTCTTTGCTTTATCCAGCAAGACCAAAACCTATTACATTCATGGCAACCGTGACTTTTTGATCGGCCAAGACTTTCTCAAGAAATCTGGGATGCAGCTACTACCCGATCCATCAAAAGTCATGATCGCTGGTGATGAATGGGTCATTAGTCATGGAGATGCGCTGTGCACCAATGATCTTGGCTATCAGGTGTTTCGTAAATGGGTTCGTAAGCCCTGGCTCCAAAAATTATTTTTGCGACTCCCTCTGGAATGGCGACGTGGGATTGCCCGTACTTTGCGTAGCAATAGCACTGCAAAGTATGAGCGCGCAGCGCGTTATACCCCGGATGTCGCTCGCTATAAGGGCGATGTCACCTTGGTGGCCTGTGCCAACCTGATGGGAGCCTACGGCTCCGAGCGTTTGATTCATGGGCATACCCATTTACCGGCACGGCACCATGAAAGCATGGGTCATAAGGAATGGCAACGTTATGTGCTCTCCGACTGGGATCTGGATCATCCGGAGACCGTCTTACCGAAAGCAAGCGCCTTGCGCATTGATCTCAATGGTGTGCGCTACATTGATTTGGTGAAATCTACGTAGCGGTTCTAGAGTACTTACTAAGAATGTTTGCCATTTGGGCAAAGATCCTTGGGTTGGCAGCCATAATCTCGCCGCTTTCCATAAACCCTTCTTCGCCACGGTAGTTTCCAACGAGGCCACCCGCCTCGGTGACAATCAGAGCTCCTGCTGCCATATCCCAGGGCTTGAGTTCACTCTCAAAGAATCCGTCATAGCGACCCGCTGCTACATAGACAAGATCTAGGGAGGCCGCGCCAGGGCGTCGCAGGCCTGCGCATTGACGAGTCATGTCAGCAAAGATTTTCAGGTAGAGATCCACGTCTTGATCGTGCCGATACGGAAATCCCGTACCGAGTAATGCGTTCTCTAATTTGGTTTGCTCGGCCACCCGCAGGCGACGGCGATCCACGTAGGCTCCACTACCCTTGGTAGCTGTGAACAGCTCATCCCGATTAGGGTCGTAGACCACGCCTTGGGTCACAACGCCATTGACCGAAAGAGCGATCGATACCGCGTATTGCGGGAATCCATGAATAAAGTTGGTAGTGCCATCTAAGGGATCAATGATCCAAATATGATCGGAGCCATTGGAGGCCTCGCCTGTTTCCTCGGCCAAAAAACCATGGCTTGGATAGGCTTCGCTCAGGGTCTCGATAATCGCCTCTTCGGCGGCTTTGTCCACTTCGGTTACATAATCATTATGTTGCTTGCGATCAATTTGCAAGCGCTCTAAATTGAGTGAGGCACGATTGATAATCGTTGCGGCACGGCGAGCGGCTTTCACAGCCACATTTAACATGGGGTGCATAATGAGTGGACAAATTAAATAAGAACAAACTAGTTGACAATGTCTCTAGCGCAATAGCGGTATTCTAAACGAATTCATTCATGGCTCAGGCACCCTTTACTCAATACAGCGACCAGGTCCGCTGGATCATGGTGGAGACCAGTCATGCGGGCAATATCGGCTCCGCGGCCCGCGCCCTTAAAACCATGGGGTTTGATGCGCTGCATCTGGTTCGCCCTCGTGAACTGGCCATGCCGACCCACCCTGATGCGATCGCATTAGCTAGTGGTGCCAGTGATGTGTTAGCTCGCTCAAATACGCACGACACCCTCTCCTCCAGTATTGAAGGGTGTGCTGTGGTATTGGGTCTAACTAGTCGCGATCGGGAGTTTGGTCCGCCCCCATTATCTTGGGCAGATGGTCTTCATTTGCTGACCGATGCATTGCAATCCAACGGCTCCGTTGCATTGGTATTTGGTCCTGAGCGCACCGGGCTTGAGAACGAAGATCTTGCCTATTGCACCCATCGGGTCTTTTTGCCTGCCAATCCAGCGTATCCCTCATTAAACCTTGCTCAGGCCATGATGGTCTGCGCGTTTGGTTTGCGCCAAGCCCTTCTGAAAGATCCATCGCCATCGGTGGTGAATGAGGAGCTCTCAGAACTTGCAGATCCTGCAGCTGTTGCTGCCATGCTCGATCATTGGCAGGCTGGCTTGGAAGCGATTGGTTATTTAGATCCTAATCATCCCAAGAAACTGATGCCGCGTCTGCAAGCGCTGTTTGCCAGAACTCGCTTACGCAAAGAGGAGATTGATCTCTTGCGCGGCATTGCCAAACAGATGCTCCTGAGAAAATAAGGCGTACGGATTACACTATCTCTATGTTGAGTTCTTTATTTGAAGATGTGGACGCCATTATTGCGCGCGACCCTGCCGCACGGCACCGGCTAGAGGTAATTACCTGCTATCCCGGTTTGCATGCGATTTGGTTGCATCGTCTCAATCATGCCCTATGGAATCTCGGTCTTAAATGGCCCGCCCGTTTTCTGGCATCGCTAGCGCGTTTTCTGACCAATATTGAGATTCATCCGGGTGCACACATCGGGCGTCGGGTATTTTTGGATCATGGCCTTGGCATTGTGATTGGCGAGACCGCAGAGATTGGTGATGACACCACGATCTATCAAGGGGTGACCTTGGGTGGCACCTCACTCTACAAAGGTGTCAAACGTCATCCCACGCTTGGCAAAGGCGTGGTCGTGAGTGCGGGAGCCAAGGTGTTAGGTGGATTTACTGTGGGCGATGGTGCTCGGATTGGATCCAATGCAGTGGTTCTTAAAGAAATACCTGCTGGCGCAACAGCCGTGGGTGTGCCAGCTCGGATCTTGCATCCTGATCTACCCAAACATGCAAGCGATGCCAGCAAAGCGAGTTTCTCAGCCTACGGTATTACACCGAATGCGGATGATCCGGTCTCCCTCGCACTCAAGAGTTTGATTGATGCCACCATTGAACAAGAACATAAGATCAAAGCCCTTGAAGAGGCCTTGGCGAAGTTAGGTGGAAAAGTCAGCGACTCGCAAGCGCATGAAGAAACGCAGCGCGAGCTCGATGCGATCAAAAATCTTCTCAAAGAATAAGGCGCTACTCTGGGTGTAAGCCCATCAATGCAGGGTTCGTGGACCTTGGTCGCGTTGCCCTGTGCCCGATAAATCGAGATCATCCAGATCATCATCATCGGCTAGGTCCATCCCAAAACCGTCTTCATTTTGCGGATGTTGATTGGCAATCTCATCGTCAGTGGCCTGACGAACGTCTTCGACCTGTAACCAAAAGCGCAAAGCCATTCCAGCAAGCGGATGATTACCATCGAGTACGACTTGTTTATCAGCAAGATCGGTCACGGTATAGATTAAGGTATCGGATTCTTGATCATCCTCATCATCATCCACCTCGTCCGTTTCGCCAGCTTCAATTTCTTCGGCACTTTGTTCTTCAGGTACGCCTTCAAACTGCATACCAATCTCCAATGGCTCGGGGAAGCGCTCGCGCGGTTCTATTTTGAGAAGATTGGGGTCATATTCTCCAAACGCATCTTGAGGTTCGAGTTGGACCGTGGTCTCAAAGCCAATATCTTTGCCATCCAATAAACTCTCAATCTTAGGGAAGGTTCCTGCGTATCCCCCGTGCAGATAAACCATCGGGGTATCGGGTTCTTCGATAATATTGTTTTGAGCATCGCTAAGTTTGTAACGAAGAGATACGATGGTATTTTTTTCAATCTTCATAGCGATGTATTTCCTTAATAAGGCCATTTTACTTGACTAAGACCCGCGCTCGCTACCAACCTCCCAAAGCCCCAGCCACACTACCGCTTGATCTTCCGTGGCCACTTTTGGGCAATCTGAGCCCCCAGAAATTTATGCAGCGGTATTGGCATAAATGCCCACTCCTGGTCCGCCAAGCCATACCCGCTTTTGCACTGAGCAAGAATGCTGGCTTTCCTATGTTAAGTCCAATCTCTGATAAAGCCCTATTTGGGTATGCATGCGATGGCCTGAGCGAGGCGCGTTTAGTGAAAGCCAAACCATGGCGTCTGCAACACGGTCCGATTCAGAAAAAAGAGATCCCTGCTAGCAACGCTCGAGATTGGACGCTATTGATCCAAGGGATTGAGGCACGGCATCCGGCGGCTGCCCATGTTTTATCCTGGTTTCGGTTTATTCCCGATGCACGCTTGGATGACCTAATGATCAGCATCGCCGGTATTGGGGGTGGTGTGGGTCCCCATGTCGACTCCTACGATGTATTTTTAATCCAGATGGAAGGTCGACGTCGGTGGAAAATTTCTGGGCAGGCCGATCTGAGCTTACGCCCTGATTTACCACTCAAGATCCTGGCACGATTTAAGCCTGAACAGGAATGGGTATTAGAGCCTGGTGATTTACTGTATCTACCACCCCATATTGCCCACGAGGGAGTGGCACTCGATGCGGGCTGCCAAACCTGGTCGGTGGGTTTTCGGTCACCCTCCTACCGTGAGCTCATTAGTGAAGGTTTATGGCGTCTTGCTGAATCCCTGGAGTCTGACCCTACACTCGCGGCGATGTATGCAGATCCGAAACAGGAAGCCTCCTCTGATCCTGCGCGTCTACCCTCACAACTCGAAGATGAAATCCGCCAACGAATTCAGAGTCTTTCTTTCGATCAGAACCCTGCGTTCATTGATGGGATTGCCGCTTACTTGAGTGAACCGAAACCCCATGCAATCTTTACCCCACCCGACCCAGTCTTGAGTCCCCGCGCAGCTCGAGCCTGTCTGCAGAAAATGGCCTTGGTACCCCATCCCCAAACCCGATTATTGATCCGTGGTGATACCGTTTTTTGCAATGGGGATGCGGTAACTGAAGGGCAGGATCCGGCCACTGTCAAAGCCTGGCAAACACTGGCGCAGCAGCACTTCCTCACCCAAGGGCGAATACAAAAATCTAGCAAAAATAAGGATTTATCAAGGGCGCATTCGGAAAAGACCGATCGGGGGCTGGATCTCCCACCCTTAACAAAATACAACTCACTGTACGAAGCCTATTGCGCTGGTTGGCTATCCCTTGAGTAGCTGCCCATTTTGCCGGATGGCGTTGAACAAATAATGTAGCGATTGCTATAATCATTAGTGGATCTCGGTCGTATTGCATCCGTAATATGTGCTCAAGGTCTTACAACAATTACCGGTAATTGATGTAAATCGTCTTAAATTTAAAGGAAATAAATCAATGAAGAAGTCACTCCTCTTGGCCGCAATGTTGGCCGTTGCTTTGTCTGCTTGCGGTAAGAAAGAAGAAGCTAAACCAGCTGCTGCTCCTGCTGCTCCTGCTGCTCCTGCTGCTGATGCAAAACCAGCTGACGGTGCTGCTCCAGCTGCTGCTCCAGCCGCTCCTGCTGCTGCTCCTGCGGCTCCTGCTGCACCAGCCGCTCCAGCCAAGAAGTAATTCTGAAGCTGTATGAAGAAAGGCGCTCATTGAGCGCCTTTTTTCTTTGGTAGTGCGGTGTGTGATTATTTAATGAGCTGTCGGTCAAGCGTGGTCAGTAACTGATTACCAGTGGCGGTGTTCTCAGGCTTGCCTTCGGAATCTTGCACCAAAATCACAACTTGATTATCGCCCCGCGTTTGGACCACAACACGATAGAGTTTGGCTTTCTTATCTGAATCATTACTCTTACCAAAGGTACGACTAAACCAACTGCGGCTTTCTCCTAGATCTTTTGGATTCACATAGCGTACGAAGTAAATACCGCGTGAGCGATCACGGTCTTCAACCGTAAAGTTCGAACGATCCAAGGCAAGACCGACATCACGCCAAGCACGATCAAAGCTGGAGGTCATTTCGATGCGAGTGGTCGAACCCTCTTCCACTAACTTCGCTCTCGGTGTTTTGGGTGCCATAGCAGTTGCCGCGACTTGAGCCTTTGCTTGCTCTTGGGTCATGCCAAGACGCTCCATCAAGCGGGTCAAGAATATGGCTTCGAGCTCAGGGTCGGTTGGGCGCACAGTCCACTGGGTGGTAATCATCGCCCCAGAGCTGTCTTTTACTGGGGTCTCGATTGCCCCTTTGTGAGTAATGTAGATCTCGGTGACATCGGGTTTTTGTACTTCAAGACGAGTCCGGAATTTATCGCGCTCCCCAGAATCATAGGCAGAATCCAACACACGCCCTAAGGTGCGTCGAATAATGTCCTGCGGAATCTTGGCACGATTTTCAGCCCAGTCGGTTTCCATAATCCCGGTCGACGGTGAATCAATCACTAGTAAGAAACCATTCTCTTGCCAAAAATCTTTGACTTGAGGGTAAAGCTCGGTTGCTGACTTATCGACCACTAACCAACGCCGATCACCATCACGCTCAATCTTCATCCCAGGGATACCGGTCAACACGTTCGAGCGCATCTGGGAGGACTTTTTGACCGCTTGGTTGTACTCCGACATGGTTGCCGTGCCATCCTGAACAACATAGCGACGATCCGCTTGAGCCGTAATTAAATCGGGGGGTAATGCCAGATTGGGACCGCGCACTTCACCAGATTTTTTATAGTCCACCTTATCGCTAGCGGTCATGCTGCTGAAGCTACTACATGCAGTCAGGGCAATAGCCGCGCAAGCCAAAAATAAAGTATGAAGAACTGGGCGCATTCGATCCTTACGAAATTACAGCAAGCCGGCCTGGCCCAGCGCCTGACGCAGGGGCTCACGCAATGGCTCGCTAAGTGGCGTCAATGGTAACCGAATTCCGGCTGGAATCTTACCCATCTGATGCAAGGCCCATTTCACGGGTATGGGATTAGCCTCGATAAACATCATCTTGTGCACTGCCAACAATTGATACTGAATCTCCCTCGCGCGCTTCGCATCGCCTGCGATCGCTGCTTTGCAAAGTTCGCTCATCAAACGAGGTGCCACATTGGCGGTTACCGAGATATTGCCATGCCCACCCATCAGCATCAGGAATATGGCGGTTAGGTCGTCACCTGAATAGACCGCAAACTGGTTCAGCTGTTTATTTTTAAGCTCGGCTAGTAAGAGCGAGCCGCGCTCCAGATTACCTGTCGCATCTTTAATCCCAATCACGCCCGGCACTTGTGCTAACCGTACGGTGGTCTCATTGGCAAGATCGGCTACCGTGCGCCCAGGGACGTTATACAAAATGACCGGTAGATCGACGCGCTCGGCAATCGTTTTAAAGTGGGCGTACATTCCCTCTTGTGTGGGCTTGTTGTAATACGGCACCACTTGCAGGCTAGCATCCGCGCCCACCTTTTTAGCGTATTGCGTTAATTCAATGGCTTCTCGGGTTGAATTGCCGCCAGTTCCAGCAATGACCGCAATACGCCCATTAATATGTTCAACGGTGATACGGATTAACTCACAATGTTCTTCAACCGATACCGTAGGTGACTCGCCGCTGGTTCCAACGATCACAATCGCATCGGTGCCCTCGCTCACATGCCAATCAAGTAAGGAACGCAATGCGGGGTAATCAAGACTACCGTCTTCATGCATTGGGGTTGCAATTGCAACCATACTTCCGGTCATCATGGCTGATTTCATAAGGGCTTTATTGATTAAGCGACAGACGCATTTAATTGTAACGGATGGCGTATTTTCGGCTGTCCCCGGCTGGCGCATAGGCTTTGAACCATGGCCGGCTTAGGGATCTCACGATAGCCATCTTGATAAGCCACTACATGCAGATCATGTCGCTTGGCGAGATCCAATAACTCGCCATGCTGGAGTAAAAAGTTTGGGTTTGAGGGTTTACCAAATTCTTCATTGCCAATTGCAAAGGTCTCATAGAGCAAGATACCGCCCTCTTCCAATAAATGTGGCAATTGATCCAAGTAAGGTCGATAGAGATAGTTACTCACGACGATGGCATTCCACTTGCCAAACTCGGATTCAGGGAGGGGCCATACCTCCCCTTCAAGATCGATTGGCTGGGTCATGACAAAATCATGCTGAATGCGAGCCAAGGATTCTGCATCACGATCAACCGCGAACACCATGAAGCCACGATTGGCGAGGTAGATCGCATGACGTCCACCGCCACAGGCAAGATCGAGAACCTTGCCCCCGGGAACAATCAGGTCAGCGTACCCAGCAATCCAAGGAGAAGCGGTTTCTAGAGCGGCGTGCACGTGATTCGTAATTAATCAACGTCCAGACCCATGGCCTCACGCACATCCCGCATGGTTTCTTGGGCAACCTTACGCGCCTTGTCTGAACCATCCGCAATGATGGAACGGAGCAGGCTGGGATCGTCTAGATACTGTTGCGCACGCTCAAACATCGGTTGTTGCTCACGCAAGATGGCATCAATCACAGGTTGTTTACAGTCTAGGCAACCAATGCTCGCGGATTGGCAACCATTTTGCGCCCAGTCTTTCGTGGTTTGGTCTGAATACACCTGATGAAACTGCCACAGAGGACAATTGGCTGGATTACCCGGATCGGTGCGTCGTACTCGGGCAGGATCGGTTGGCATGGTCCGCACTAACCGAATCACCTCCTCAGGAGCCTCCCGGATGGATATGGTGTTCGCGTAGGACTTCGACATCTTTTGCCCATCGAGACCTGGCATGCGCGCTGCTTCGGTTAACAAAGCCTGGGGCTCGACCAAAATAATCTTGCGTGCACCCTCAAGGTATCCGAACAAACGTTCACGGTCGCCCATCGATAAACTTTGCGCCTCTTGCAAGAGCGCTTGTGCTTGCATGAGCGCCTCGTCTTCACCGCGTTCCTGGTAGGCATTGCGCAACTCCAAGTAGAGCTTAGCGCGCTTACTACCTAATTTCTTAACCGCCTCAAGAGCCTTCTCTTCAAAGCCTGGCTCACGGCCATACAGATGGTTAAAGCGCCGCGCGACTTCACGAGTCATCTCCACATGGGGAACTTGATCCTCACCCACTGGGACGTAGAGCGCTCGATAGATCAAAATATCGGCTGCTTGCAGCAAGGGATAGCCCAGAAAGCCATAGGTCTGTAAATCTTTTTCTTTGAGTTTCTCGATCTGGTCTTTATAGGTGGGTACCCGTTCTAACCAACCTAAGGGAGTGCCCATTGCCAGCAGGAGAAATAGCTCGGAATGCTCTGGGACCCGACTCTGAATAAATAATGTGGCTTGATTAGGATCTACGCCCGCTGCTAACCAATCGATCACCATCTCCCAGACCGACTCCTGAATCACCTCAGGGGTCTCATAGTGGGTAGTCAATGCGTGCCAATCAGCAACAAAGAAGAAACAGGGATACTCGGCCTGAAGGCGAACCCAATTTTTTAAGACGCCATGGTAGTGGCCTAAATGCAAGGCGCCCGTGGGACGCATGCCAGATAAAACGCGTTCTGCAAACATAAAGAGGATTGTCGCTTATTTAATGAAAGGCCGACCAAATGGGCTTTAAGTGCTCCGGAAGATGAGGAAGATGCCCCAAATCAATATCGCTCTCCTGCGGATCATGAAAATCCGAACCACGTGAGGCCATGAAGCCATAACGCTCAGCAACCTTTGCATAGGTTTGGTATTGATCGGGGCTATGACTACCGGTCACCACTTCAATCCCAGCACCCCCGAGATCCTTAAAGCGAGCATAAAGCTCGTCCATTTGCATCATATTTAGGCGATAGCGACCAGGGTGGGCAATCACTGCCTCACCACCCGCATGTGTAATCCACTCGACCGCCTGATCCAAACTTGCCCATCGATGCGAAACGTAACCGGGCTTACCGGCGACTAGGTATTTTCTGAACACCTCATCCATGTCACGACACACATTTTGCTCCACCAAAAAGCGTGCAAAGTGGGTGCGAGCAATGAGCTCTGGGTTACCGGCAAACTTTAGGGCCCCCTCATAACTATTTTCGATCCCAATTTGCTGAAGTTGGGCTGCCATTTGGCGGGCTCGTACTTCACGACCATCGCGCGTGGCACGTAAGCCCTCTTGCAAGATTGGATTGCTGACGTCAAACCCTAATCCAACGATGTGAACGGTTTGTCCCATCCAACTAATCGAGATCTCGACACCCGATAGATAATCCATGCCCAGATTGAGGGCAGCTTGGCGCGCACGCTCTTGGCCACCTAGAACATCATGATCGGTCAATGACCATAGGTGCACGCCATTTTGATGGGCGCGCAAGGCCAGTTCCTCAGGCGTTAAGGTGCCGTCAGAGACCACGGAGTGGCAATGCAAATCGGCATTAATAGGGGTCGGTATCCTCATAACCCTATTTTAGGTCAGTTGGGCATTAATCAGGCGACGTGGTGCCTCAATATACTCTCGGGATTGCATCTCGATTAAACGCGAGACCGTTCGGGCGAATTCACTGGCGACCTGCCCCTCGGTGTAAAGTTGGTCAGGGGGCACTTCAGCGGACATGATTAGTTTCACCCGATGGTCGTACAGCACATCAATTAGCCAAATAAATCGTCTGGCCTCATTGGTTAAACGTGGGGGCATATACGGCACCTCGGAGACCATGACCGTGTGAAAGGTATTGGCAATCTCCAGATAATCATTTTGAGAGCGCGGGCCCACGCAGAGGGTTTGGAAATCAAACCAAACGACACCTTCAGCTAAATGCAAAGCTCGGATCTCGCGAGACTCAATTTTAAGGACGCGGTTCGTAGCTTCCATTTGTTTACCAATGAGCTCATGAAAGTAATCCTCCATCTGCCGATGGGTTGTTTCATTTAAAGGCGTTAAGTAGGCCTGAATCCGCGTCATCTGAATTTGTCGGTAATCACTGCCCGCATCCACATTCAAGACATCGAGTTTTTGCTCCAAGAGCTCAATAGCTGGCAATAGTCGATCACGGTGCAAGCCATTGGGATAGAGCTGATCAGGGCGATAGTTTGAGGTCATGATGAACTGCACTCGATCGATGAACAACGCCTTTAAGAGACGATACATGATCATGGCATCGGCGATATCGTTAATATGAAACTCATCAAAGCAAATTAAGCGATATCGATCAGAGATGCGTCTCGCTAATTCATCCAGAGGATCGGCCAATCCTGAAAGCTCATGGAGTTCACGGTGAACCTCGCGCATGAACTCATGAAAATGAATCCGGATTTTCTTTTGAACGGGAGATGCCTCGTAAAAGCAATCCATCAAAAAGGATTTGCCACGACCCACCCCACCCCAAAGGTAAACCCCGCGCGGCAACTCGGGGTGAAAGAGTTTTTTAGTCAGCGCGTTACTCCGAATTTCTTTGTAAGCAACCCACTGATCCTCGCATTGCTGCAACCGAACAATGGCTTGCTCCTGCGCAGGATCTGGCTGATAACCGCGCGCTTTACACTCCTGATAGTAAAAGTCAGCGACTTTCAAGTTACATATTGAGTGCGCGTTGATCTGTTGCTAAAGCTGCTTCGCGCATAACCTCCGATAAGCTGGGATGAGGATGGCAAACACGAGCAATGTCTTCAGCGGCTGCTTTGAACTCCATCGCGAGGGCGGCTTCCGCAATCAAGTCTGACGCATTGGGACCAATAATATGCACCCCTAGAACCTCATCGGTTTTTGCGTCCGCCAGGATTTTGACAAAGCCATCCGCACGATCCATTCCGAGTGCGCGGCCATTGGCCATGAATGGAAACTGGCCTGCCTTATAGGCACGTCCTTCGGCTTTGAGCTGTTGCTCAGTTTTACCAACCCACGCAATTTCTGGGTCGGTGTAGATCACCCATGGAATGCAGTTGTAATCAATATGCGGTTTTTGACCAGCCAGCAATTCAGCAACAAGCACCCCTTCATCCTCCGCCTTGTGAGCCAGCATTGGTCCGCGTATCACATCACCAATCGCATAGACTCCCGGTGCTGAAGTAGCGCAGGTGTGATCGTTAATTGGGATAAATCCACGTTCATCGGTTTTTACCGAAATCGCCTCCAGATTGAGTCCTTCGGTATTGGGTACGCGACCGACTGAAACAATCAGACGATCGCATTCCAGCTTTTGAGGCTTGCCTGCACTGTCCTGATACGAGACCACCACACCCTTCTTGTCGGCTTTCACACCATCAATCTTGACGCCCATATGAATATCAAGACCCTGCTTGGTGAAAATCTTTTTGGCTTCCTTGGCAATTCCGTCATCACAAGCACCCAAGAAGCTTGGCAAGGCTTCGAGTACCGTGACTTGTGAGCCAACACGGCGCCAGACTGAACCAAGCTCGAGACCAATTACGCCCGCACCAATCACGCCCAAGCGTTTAGGTAAAGAGTCGAATTTGAGGGCGCCCTCGTTATCGCAAACAAGGATGTTATCCACTGGGATATTGGGCAGATGTCTGGCCTTTGAGCCAGTCGCAATAATGACATTCTTTGCAGTAATGGTCCCAGCATCTTTACCGGTAATTTGGATTTGATAACCATCTGCTGTTTTACCTACAAAGGAGGCATGTCCTTTGATGCTGGTGACTTTGTTTTTACGAAACAGAAAGCTAATGCCACCGGTCATTTTATTGACGATCTCATCCTTGCGGGCCAGCATCTTTTTGACATCGATGCTCACACTGCCAACTTGGATGCCGTGATCCGCCACATGATGACCAATCTTCTCAAACTCCTCGGAGGATGCCAACAAAGCTTTGGATGGAATACAGCCTACGTTCAAACAGGTGCCGCCTAGGCGGGGCTCCCCTTTAGGATCCGCGTATGGGTTTGACTCTGCACAGGCCACCTTAAACCCCAATTGCGCAGCCCGAATCGCTGCAATGTAACCGCCGGGGCCAGCTCCAATCACTAGCACATCAAATACTTGGCTCATGGTTTACTCCTTACAGATCAAGCAGTAAACGCGCTGGATCTTCTAATAGCTCCTTCATTGCCACTAGACCAAGGACTGCCTCGCGACCATCAATAATCCGATGGTCATACGACAGAGCTAAATAGTTAATTGGACGAATCACGATTTGTCCGTCCTCTACTACGGCGCGCTCCTTCGTTGCGTGGATTCCGAGAATGGCCGATTGGGGTGGATTGATAATGGGGGTCGAGAGCATTGATCCAAACACGCCGCCATTCGAGATAGAGAATGTTCCACCAGTTAACTCTTCAATACTTAATTTACCCTCACGTGCTTTATTACCGTAATCCGCAATTTGCTTTTCAATCTCGGCCAAGGTCATTTGATCGACATTACGCAAGATGGGTACTACCAGACCACGTGGCGAGCTCACCGCAATACCAATATCAAAGTAACCGTGATAGACGATATCGTTACCATCAACCGATGCGTTCAAGATTGGATACCTCTTCAATGCATAGGTAGCGGCTTTCACGAAGAAGGACATAAACCCTAACTTCACACCGTGGGTTTTTTCAAAGACGTCTTTATAGCGTGAGCGCATTGCAATCACAGGAGCCATATTGACCTCATTGAAGGTGGTCAGAATGGCATTATTGGCTTGTGATTCAAGGAGGCGCTCAGCAATGCGAGCGCGCAGACGAGTCATCGGCACCCGTTCTTCCGTACGATCACCTAGTGAGAGGCTTGACATGGGTAATGGTGCGGCGCTCGTTGCTGGTTTAGCACCGCCTGCAATTGCATTCTGTACATCGCCTTTGGTGACACGACCATCACGACCAGTACCAGAGACTTGATTAGCCGTTAGATTATTTTCAGCCATGAGTTTGGCTGCAGAGGGTGCAGCAATCGAGCCTTTGTTTGAAGTAGAGGCTGGCGCTGGTGCTGCGGCTTTGGCTGGTGTGGGAGCTGCGGCAGCTGCTACTGCAGTTACCTTGCCTTCACTATCAATTTTGGCGATCACTTGATCGGCCACAACGGTTCCGCCATCAGCGACCAAAATCTCAGCCATCACGCCTGCGGATGGAGCGGGTACTTCCAGTACCACTTTGTCAGTTTCGATCTCGATCAAGATCTCGTCTTGGGCAACGGCCTCGCCCGGTTTTTTCTTCCACTGTAAGAGAGTTGCTTCAGCAACCGATTCAGAAAGTTGTGGAACCTTTACGTCAAATAAAGCCATGATGTGTCCTATGAATAAGTTAA
>JBBAQJ010000026.1:0-19386 GCA_040400365.1 Polynucleobacter sp.
CAAGCACGTACCAAATGATCAGAGGCTGCTTTAGATGCTGAATAAGGACTATTGGGCTCATAAATATTGGTTTCTGTAAATGCAAGATCCGTTGGAGACAGAGATCCATACACCTCATCTGTAGATACATGCAAGAAACGGAAATCTACTTTAGCCGAATCAGACAACTCTGACCAATAAGCACGAACAGCCTCAAGTAGATTAAAAGTGCCGACCACATTGGTCTGAATAAAGTCGCCCGGACCATGAATCGAGCGATCCACGTGTGACTCTGCAGCAAAGTTGATCACCGCTCGCACAGCATGATTTTTAAGTAATGAAAGGACCAACTCATAGTCACCGATATCGCCCTTAACAAACACATGACGAGAGTCAGAGGATAAAGATTGAAGAGTTGCTAAATTACCTGCGTAAGTTAATTTATCTAAGTTAACCACGCCCTCGGCAGTTGGATTGGCCAACCAATCCAATACAAAGTTACCCCCAATAAAGCCCGCCCCGCCTGTGATTAGAATCATAAATAATAACTTTAAACGTCACCTTAATAGAGAATTCTTATAAATTTTATAAGGCGTTATCTAATTACTTCAAAAAAATGCTTTAGAGAATGGAGTCAGATGAGGTTATTTAATTACTAAACTTAACTTAATAGTAAACTAAGAAGTAGAGTCGGTATCCACATTTCCATAAAAATATCTCAAATCGACTTTAATTGGCCAAATGTAGAAAAGGTAACTGTTCATGAAATAAGGGTGCTACTGAATGGTTCACAATTTACTTTAGCAGCATTTATGTCAATCTTAGATAAATCAATCTTATCCTCACTAAATCTAAAATCCATGATGTACCCATAGCAGAAGAGGTAACCCCGCCATCTAAGAGTGATTCAAAGATAAATAGGTAACCTACTCAACAACGAAGTGCATCATTGCCTTGACCTCCAACCAATCATTACCAGATCCACCAGTTAAGCTCTCATTACTGTTGCAGCAATTTAAATAATCATTTCCGCCACTGTCTATTTTAGTATCACCTTAGATTCGCACATTTAAAAAATTGAGTTTTCTGTTGTTTATTGCAGCATTTATATCAGAAGGATCAATATGAAGAAGTCATAATTTACAGATGCCCAAATCGTTGAGATTTTGAAAGCATCTGAGGATGGGATTGCGATGGCAGACATACTGTGCGTACATGGGATTAGTGACGCCGCCTTGACCAAATTGGCGCTGCCACTGGCATGCGCTCATCAAATTGCTTGTGTATCAGAGCAGTGCGGTGATGATTTATGAAGATGGCAAGGGCCATAAATGCGCCCGTCAAGAAATTACCTAGACCGACTTTCCGCTTAACAGCATCGAGTTTTACCCTTCTAGGATAGTGAGCATTGGGTCATCATGTTGCCCAGTGAGTATCATGATTCCGCGTGTTTTAACCAACTTTGCCGACCAAGGTGTTATCGTCCATTAACTGAAAACCTTGACCAGGCACCGCAGCATTCAAACCGCTGCGGCTTATTTGTATAGTAAACCCCACTTTCTCAAGGTTGCAGATGAATTGGCTTGAAAAACCGAGCTGAGCGCTTTCGCAAGCACTATTCGTTAGCCGTTGTGTCACGCTGCATTGCCAGGTGTACCCAGTCCACCACCTCGCCGGTCGGTTTATAGCCGCTCACAAGTTCTTTAAGCAGGGCGCGAATCACAGGTACGTCGTTGGCGCCCATGGCAATGCTGAGGACGTTGAGCTTTTGCTCTAGGGCGGGCCAAGGTAAAAACTGCTCGTGCGCTCTCATGATGCGGGGGTGCTGGGTAGGCTTAGGGTTGTCGCCTATCAGCAGCTCTTCATAGAGCTTTTCACCTGGGCGCAGGCCGGTCACAGCCAGCTCGATGTCACCATTGGGGGTCAGTTGATCGCGCACCGTCAGACCCGACAACTCGACCATGCGGCGGGCCAGATCCATGATTTTGACTGGCTGGCCCATGTCCAACACAAACATATCACCGCCCTGCCCCATGGCGCCGGCCTGAATCACCAGCTGCGCTGCTTCCGAGATGGTCATAAAGTAGCGAGTAATGTCGGCGTGCGTGAGGGTGATGGGACCACCGTTTTTGATCTGCTCTCGGAACAACGGCACCACTGAGCCGCTGGAGCCAAGCACGTTGCCAAAGCGCACCATGGAAAACGTGGTGCGAGTGGTGAGCTCTCGGCCACCTTTGCTGGTTAACGCTAGATTTTGCTCAGCCAGGGCTTGCAGTATCATTTCTGCCAAGCGCTTGGTCGCGCCCATGATGTTAGTGGGGCGCACAGCTTTGTCGGTACTCACCAGCACAAAGTTACCCACGCTGTTGTGCATCGCGGCTTCGGCGCACACGCGGGTGCCCCACACGTTGTTGCGCAGACCCTCGGCCGGGTTGTGCTCTACAAGGGGCACATGTTTGTAAGCGGCTACGTGGTAAACCGTGTGGGGCTTCCAGGTGTCCATGATTTCATGCATGCGCAACTCGTCGCAGGCCGATGCCAGCAACGGTACCACCTCTACTCCAGCCACCTGTAAAGCCTTATCGAGCTCAAAAGCAGGTTCGCCATGGGCATTAGCTTGAATCGAGTGCCTATCGACCAAGCCTTCGGCCAGCAAACCCACCAGCTCTTGGTGAATTTGGTATAGCGCAAATTCACTCATCTCTACCAGTAGCAGTTGCTGGGGTTGGGTTTTAAGGATTTGGCGGCACAGTTCGCTACCAATGCTGCCACCCGCCCCCGTCACCAACACCGTTTTGCCATGGGTATTGGCGTTTAACAACAGCCCGTTGGGCTTCACCGGCTCGCGGCCTAGCAAGTCGTCAATGTCTAACTCGCGCACATCGGTAAGACTTACCTTGCCAGTAGCAATGTCGCTCAGACCCGGAAGGGTGCGCACCGCCACCTTGTGGGGTTTAAGGGTGTTAAGGATGTCGTTGCGCCGCTGGCGCGACACACTGGGCAAGGCCAACAGCACATCGGTAATAGCCGAGCTGTTGAGCACCTCGGCCAAATCGTCCGGGTTATGTATGGGCAAGCCATTGAGCACATGACCATGTAGGCGGCGGTCGTCGTCTAAAAACCCTGTCACTCGAATCTCGGGGCTATTGGCCATGGCCGATGCCAGCTGCCGGCCCGCGCTACCCGCCCCATAAATCAGCGCTTGGGGCAAACCAGCTTTACGTATCTGCTGGTTGTACAAACCGCCCAACCACACCCGAGAAACGGCACGTGATGCACCCACCAGCAAAAACAGTAGAATGGGTTGAATTAAGCCCACCGAACGGGGCACGCCCTCTACCCTGTAAAAGGTGAACACCGCTGAAAACAACAGGCCATACAGCAGAATCGCGCGGACCACTGCCATCATGGCGGGCAAGCCGCTGTAGCGGAAGATGGCTCTGTACAGGCCAGCCGACACAAAAATAGGCAAAGCTAGCACCACGGAGCCCAGCGCCGCCCACATTGCCGGGCCGGTGAGGGGTACAAACTCTTCTAGGCGCAAGTAAAATGCCAGCCACACCGCCAGCACGCACAGCCCGGCGTCAAGGATCAGTACCAACAAGCGCTTGACACGGCGGGGCTGTGCCAACACAAGCTTAGCCCAAAGGCTGAGGGTACTCATAATGACATCACTCATGATAGCCATCCGAGTTCCGAGACTGCCAACACCATGCATCGCGCATCATCGTGGCAAGGTCGCGCTTGGCAGACCAATCGAGCTCAGCCGCTGCTTTGGCCTGGCACAGGGTGTCGGTGCCGCCCAAGTTCTTAATGTAATAGTCAAGCGCGTGGACCACACTTTCGCCAATGGCTTTTAGCCCCGCAAAAAGCAAAATAGTCTGTACTGGGTGCTCGGCCAGCACGTGGTCTAGAAGCGCATGATCTCGGAGTTGGGCAACTCTTTTCAGCGACTCGACAGATGCGTTCGAAAGGTTGTCCACTACCAGCATGGTATGAGAACCAGCGCCAACAGCCCCTAAAATTTTTTTGATTGTATTCATTTTATTGTTTAGTGGGTTTAATCTCATTCTATCTACCACGAACTCGATCTCCTGCGCCTTTACCAATAAGCGTCAGGAAAATGTATCGGAAGTAATTCCGCAAACCTAGCGAGGCAAGCATTTCGGCATCGGTACACGCCAGCAATTCGGGCGTGGACATGTCAATGCGCTGCAGCTGAGCCAAGCCAGTAATCCCCGGTCGTACATTAAACACGCAGCGCGCGGCACGCTCGATAATTAGTACTTGCTGATTGAATAAGCACGGGCGAGGACCCACCAAGCTCATTTCACCACGCAACACATTCCAAAGCTGCGGCAGCTCATCAAGCTTGGTCCGACGTAAAAACCGGCCAAATGCAGTCACCGCTGAAGTATCGGCTAAATGTGTGGCCACCGACTCGGTATCCGGGCGCATGGTGCGAAACTTCACCAACACAAACGGCTGTTGATGCCGCCCCACCCTCTCCTGGCGAAACAGCGGCGCACGCGTGTCAAACCAACAGATGACCCACAGCACAGCAAGCACCGGCGCGCCCAACAACAAGCCAAAAAAAGAAGCCAAAATATCAATACAACGAATCATCACGTCCGAGTATCCTGCAACCGCGCATACCACCGCGCCATGTCCCGCACACCGTCTTCCACCGACACGGGCGGGATCCAGCCCAATTGCGCTTGGGTATACCCGCTATCCACCTGTAGTGAACTCACCAAACGGTCAATTTCTCCACGCTTGCCCAGCAGCAATCCGCCCGCTTGCAGGAGCGCCATCGGCACTGGCAGCAATCGCGCGGGCCGGTTCATGCCCTCAGCCATTAGCCGAATCAACTGCGGAGTGGAAAGATCTTGGCCATCCGAGGCCAAAAACGTCTGCCCGGCGGCGGCAGAATGCTCGGCGCAATGCAGCAACAGATCCACCAGATTCGACAGCCCCACCAGCGAGCGCTGATTGTGCACTGCCTCCAGCGGCTGCGGCACACCGCGCGCCACCCAACGGAGCAAGCGCAACAGATTACCCTTCACCCCCGGCCCATAGACAAGCGGCGGGCGTACCGCCACGACCTCCAAACCCGTTTGCGCCGACACCGCCCAAAGCGCCTGTTCGGCTTCCCATTTGGAAATCGCGTAATCCTCAACAGGCTTTGGAGCGTCAGAAACAAAAAACGGCCCTCGGTTGTTTGTATGGATCCCTAACACCCCAATCGAACTCAAAAACACCAATCGCCGTACACCCAATACTGCCGCCTGCTCGGCCAAGCGCTGCGTCCCAGACACATTCACCGCGCGATATATCACCAGCGCATCGGCCTCGGTCTCATGCATCACATGCGCCCGCGCCGCACAATGAATAACGCAACCCACCCCCGCCAAGGCTGCAGACCAATCCGTCTCGGCCCCCACCTCGCCGACTTCCACCACATCCAAGCCATCAGCCGACGGCATCGAATCGGCAGAGCGCACTGCGGCGCGAACCATGTGGCCCCGCGCTGTCAGGGTTGAACATAATGCCTGACCAATAAAGCCAGAAGCACCGGTAACAAGCATCGTTGTCATTCAGTGGGCCTGCGCAAAAATTGCAAGCCGCGCGACCACAACTTATGCGCAAAAAAATACAAGGGGTTCGCAGAGAGTCCGTGGGTTTTTAATGCGCGCAACACTTCCTGATTTTGAATCCACACATTTCGGCAATTCTTATTTGTTGTACCACCCATGCGCATCTTGACCCAAACATCCGGAACATATTTCACACTAAGCTTATGCACCTCTAAAAATCGCATCATCAACTCCACGTCCGCAGCGATGCGATAGCTCAAGTCAAAACCACCAAAACGTTCATACACAGAGCGCCGAACAAAAAACGTGGGATGCGGTGGACACCAACCGCGCGAAAAAGAACGAGCCTCAAAGGGATTCGACTGCCAATACCGAACGGTCCGTGATGTATCAAATTTATCAACATACATCAGATCCGAATAACAGGCATCCAACATCGGATCTTCAGAAAAATACTTCGCAACAGATTCCAAAACTCGATCATGAGTGTAAAAATCATCTGCGTTCAAAAACCCGACGATATCGCCGCTGGCATGTGCAATGCCTTTATTCATAGCATCATAGATACCGGCATCTGGCTCAGTGACCAGTTCGGCTAACTGCGAACGATGCGCCCGTAATAGTTCCAAAGTCCCATCGATGCTGGCACCATCAATCACCACATGTTCAACATACACTTGCGACTGTGCCGCAACTGAATCAAGACAGTTCTTTAAAACTCGTGCGCAGTTTTGAGTCACTGTGATAATGGAGATTTTCATAGGAGTGATGTAATTCCCTAATCTTTTAGTTTCTGATCTGTCGCAATTTGCAGCATCCGCTTGGCGACAGTATCCCAATCTTTCGGGATACATGTCATCTGTTCATCCCAGTTAGGCCACCATCCTTCTTCAAAGCGCGATTTCAGCAATCCTACAGCGGCTCTAAGAGACTCAACGCTATCAGGATCAAAGTATATTGCCTGTTCCCCGCACAAGAAATGCGCATAAGGCAGATTCGGACAAATAATCGGCAACCCAACATACATTGCCTCAACCAAGGGAAATCCGTAACTCTCTTCTTTGGATAGGAATAAAAGCGCATCCACGTGCGAATATGCATCAACCATTTCTTGAGGTGAAAGAAATCCTCGACAAAGCAGCCAAGGTAAGTTTGGAGCAGGGCTGGAGAGTTGATCCAAAGTGATCTGAAGTTTTTCTATTGGCCAGTTTGAGTCAGGATCTATGTTCGAAAGTAGCCGATGATTTTTATGGGGATAGCCTGCAGCTGGATAAATCAGATTCAAATTAATATCGGCATCTGAGACCCGACCATTTCGTTTCAAACCTGAAAACAACAACCAATTTGGAACCGGTTGCGGAATGACATGGATAAGACCTTTAATACGAGGATAAGCAGATTCCAGGGAGGCTCGCATAACTTCCGTCTGAACAATGAACGCATCAACATATTTGGAATTAAAGCGAAATATCGATCTTGAAATTACGTATTTGAAGCGTATCAGCCAAGTGAAAATACTTCTTGGTGGTACGATAAATGATGTTTGAACAAATAAGACCTGTCGACAAAGACAACGGAGTGGCAAATCACCTAGCACTAAAATAGATGAGTCTCTGTCAAAGCGGTACGCAAAGAGCGTACATTCCAAAACACGAGATAGTGCATTAGGTAAAGATCGCTGGTATCGCTTAATGACTGCATGATTGTTAGCATTAATGCTATCTATTAGGGAACCGCCATTAGGCAACCATACTTCGGATATTATGAACTCAGAACGTGACAAAATAGATGGTAATAAGGAATGCAGAAGCTGAACAGCTCCAAAGCCATTAATATTGGTCGCATGTACAGTAAGGCGTTGCTTTTCCAAAGCTAGATACCAGATTTTTTAGATAATATATATGGCGGATTCAAGTTCGAACCGCAACACGTTTTAACGAAGCATGAAATACTTCGTAGGGGGTTTTGAATCCCAACCGCTTTCGAGGCCGGTGGTTCAGTCGGTTCTCAATCATAGTCAACTCTTCTTCGGTGTTTTTTAACAAAGTTGTCCGTTTTTCTAAGACGCTTTAGCCAATTTTTCATGGCCACGCCAGTGCTCACGCGGTGGATTGAGCTAGACCTCTTCGATTTTGTTCCAGTTCTTGTCACCCTTGAGCTCCAAGGCCCTGGCTTGCTGCGCTTGGTAGCTTCTTAGACTGTTTGGCGCTACCCCAACATCTGTTCATTTTGCCCCCTGCCTTTGCTCTATCGTCACAAACCGAATACCACTGTGGCGGTTAAAGCGGCCATGATGCCAAATATCCTCAGTCACATCTTCTGATTGATCTTTATTACACTTCGTACATAACCCGCCTAATTAAAAGTATCATAATAGACAACAAAATCACAATCGTACTTCTCCAACCGAATCCAATCAACAAGATTGAAATCACAAAAAACAATGCTTCTCTATTTCGCCCAGCCATCAAAATGAAAAATAAAAGATAGCCAGTTGTGCCTAGCAAGCCTATCTCAGTAACCAAGTCAGAAATTAACCAATGGGTTGTATTTGGATGCTCAGGTAATTCGAAATCATTTAACACAATAGCAACTTGACCAACTCCACTACCAAATAAGATATTTCTAAAACTTTCAAGCGACTGTCCTAGTGCCAAAGTAGGCGCCATCATACGATAATCACCAAATTTTGCATTTACAATTCGATCAGAAAGAACTTGAATAAAGACCTGCAAGCTGGGCAAGAAAATAAACAGTAAAAAAAGTAGAAAAAAAGCTATTAAAAAATATTTATTGATGACGATGCTTTTATAAAAAAATGCGAGATGGCCAATAAAGAATAATAAAAAAATTATGCCATATAACGACTGCGAAGCAATTATGCTCAGTATAAAAACAATTAAATAATTAAATTTCTTTAAATAAAATGCTGCAAAGATAGCAAAACCCAAAAAGTAACTTAACGCAGCTGGTTCATACATGATACTAGTCATTCTTTTATGATTTGAATCGACTAGATGATACCCAGTCGTAACATAATTTCGCGCTTGGTCAAATTCAACAAAACCAGCTAACTGAAAAAAACCTATTATGCAAATCAAAAGCATTAATCTCGTATAAATCAAGCCAAAAGAAATAAATAACTGATGTCTTTTAAGATAGCTGATAGATATTCCCATTATTGAAATCATAAATATAAAATTGACAGTCGAAGCAAGACCTTGGTATAAATTGATATCAACATCTGAAGAGAACAAGGAATAAAAAATAAATGGAATTAATAGAAAAAAACCATAAGAACTTTTGTCTAAGTTTTTATTCAATTTGGCATAATTAAGCATTAATATGATTGATAAAAATCCAAAAGCATATGAAATAAATTTTGTGAACAAAAAAGATTGAAAAGAAATAATGAATAATATAAGAATTAAAATCGGAGAAGTTTTTATATAATGATGCATCATAAGAAAGCCGATACCTGATCAGCTTGCTCCAAAAAACCATGGCAAGGAGGTAAATACAATTGATTGTAATTTTCTATAAAACCAATAAGTTCACTTCTAAAATTTAAGATATCGAAAACATAGCCACTATATCCCGGCTTTACTAACTGCCTACTGCCACAAGCACTTGAAACCAAAACTGGCGTTCCAAAATGTAATGCCTCATCGATAACAAGGCCCCATGGCTCTACTTTGCTAGGCAGGATTAGATAATCGTTTAACGCGAGTATTTTTGGCAATTCAGAGTTAGATATTTCACCATGAAAGTTAATATTTTTCTTACTTTTAGATTTTAGAAAAATTTCATCAGGGCCTGAACCATAGATGTTTAATTGCAACCAACTATACTCATTAATAATAGCAATAACTTCTGCGAGGTTCTTTTCTGATGAAAGTCTACCCACATATATTAAACTTCTAAGCACGCTATTTTTTTTTCTTTTTTCTATATTAGTTTTATTAATTAAACCCACGCCGTTCGTTACAACAACTTTACCTCGATATTTAAGATTATCTATCAAATCAAAATGAGATTCACCCGCAGCATATACTTTATTAATTCTAAATAAGAAAATTTTTTTTATTAGACCTTTTAGACCAGTCGTTTTGCTCTCATGAATTGTGGACTCTACAACTAATGAAATTCTGCATTTAATGGTTCTAAAAATTAAATACCAAGACTCAATTAAATCCCAACCCGGCAGAATTATTTCTTTAGCTTCAATTTTCCTATATATATTCTCTAATTTTAGTATATTTTTAATTATTGAACGCCTCTCCAAAAAATCCTCTGATAAAGTCTTATATGGAAAATTGGCTTTCTCTATAGATATAAAGTCATTACTTCGCTTAAATTGAGTTGATGGTGATATAAAAATTACAAAAATTTTTTTTGATTTACAGATTTCATTGTATAAATTTACTTTATAGAATGCTGGCAAATGAGTAACAAAAATTAAATCGTATTTTTCTTTCAATTTTTTATTCCATCCCTAATTACCAATCCTTTTGTTACTAGATAACTTATTACGGGCCATAATAATGAAAAGCTATTTTCTTTGTTTAGCCTTAACTTCTCTTTCAATATCTTGAAGTGATTACGCGTTGATATTCCGTTTAAGTCATATAATGCCAATACCTTATTGCAAAAAAAAGTTCCGCCGAGCTTAAAAAATTGTGCTGTAAATTTTTGGTCTGCAGCTAGTTTATAGTTTTTGTCATATCTTATTTCTTTGGCTTTTTTATTTTTATAAAAACATGCTTGATGGCAAACTACCATGCCTTTTTTGAAATCACTATATTTGACATTCTTGCTTGTTGATATTTTTTTTCCATTGTTCGTAACAACCTCGCCATAAACCAAATTCAAAGAATATTTCATATCACTTATGGGCATTGTTAACAGCAAGTCTCCGCAATTCATGAAATTTATCCAAATACCTGTCCCCAGATCAATCCCCTTATTCATCGCATCATAAATACCTGCATCCTTTTCGCTAACCCAATAATCTATGAAATCTTCGTTTTTTCGGATAATATCCATAGTCCCATCTGTCGAACCGCCATCAACAATAATGTATTCGACATTATTGTAGGTTTGGTTAATGACGCTTAGGATGGTTTCTTCAAGGTGCTCCTCACCGTTAAAAACTACTGTAACTACCGTGATGAGAGGCTTATCGGTCTCGCTCTTTTTGAAATAGCCTTGTGTGCGTAAACCACCTTCGCCCTGTCGGCTCTCGCCTTGAGGCAAGAACAAAACCGTTTCAAAACTTTCTTCGGGCTTTTGTTCGGCCTTGATTTCCGCAAGCACTAATTCAGGCGCAGCCTTTCGCAAACGCCGAGTCGTACTGTAGCGATTGTCGAGACAGATAATTTCGTTCAATGGATTCAATTCAGATTAGTTTTTGTTAGTGAGCCGTACACTGCCTGATATTACAACGCAGCCACTTAGAAAACCACCCCTCTGCCATCTCTAGCTCGCAGGCTGAGGTCGTCGTGCAGTTGGCCGGTGTGTATGAATAGGAAAACCCAGATCGGGGGGCGCCAATCTGGACTGATTACCGGTTACCGCCACCGTCCAACCGGCGTCTTCAAAGCGGCGATTGCCTCGAGTGAACTGGAAATGACTATCCATTCATCGGGGCGACTTGATGTAGGTGTCGGAATCTTGGTTGATGACGCCGTCACGATCAAGAATAAAAAATTTAAGCACTTGTTTCGTTACTAATGGGTATTTTTTTCAAAGCCAAGTTGACAGCACGCAACACCTGCTCCATCGAAATACCCTCAATACACGGATAAGGTCGAGACTGTTCATTAGTGTAACAACAGCGCCAGTTACAGCCGAAACAGTCCATTTTTTTCATCACAGAAATCGGCTTTGCGCCTGAAATCTTCTCTGGATAGGGCATGAAACGGCCGAAGTGGCCACCACCCAGAATACAAACGGAAGGTGTGGATACAGCGGCAGAGATATGAATCGCAGAGGTTTCATTCGAGACAACAAGTCGCGCACCTCTCATCATCTCAGCCAATTCGGGAAGAGAGGTCTTACCCGCATAATTTCTGCCGCGCTCATCCCCTATCTGGTGAAGAAGTCGACCAGCTAATTCTTTCTCCATCTCACCGCCACATATAACTGGGACAAAGCCATATTCATCGACTATCTGTCTCGCAACCTTCGCAAACGACTCGACCGGCCACATTCTTGTGGGCGAAGAGGCGCCAGGAAATACTACGAAATAATCATCAGCAAGCTTTTTGTTAGCAGGCAATTCAACCAACCTTGGGAGCACAGGCGATAGAGCATTGCCATCACCAACACCAAGATTACGAAGGAATTCCGCATTTCGATCTAATTCCATCATCGGCATTGCAGAAGCGGAGACAAGCTTGGTGTACCACCGATCAGAAATCCATTTTTGCCAAGGCCGTATATTACTCAGATCACCGTCAAAGCCGATTCGTAACTTTGCACCACTTGCACGAACAAGAGAATCGCTTGTCAGAAAAGCTCGTGAATAAGTTGGCTGAATGGCAAATGACGCACCTAAGTTTGCGATTCGGCGCAGCGTTCGAAAGCGGTATCTGAGATCACGACTCAGGCGGACAGGGTCGACCCCGATGACATCTGAAAACAAGTTTGTGGCCAGAGCCAACTCAGAGCAAGTTTGATTACAGACAAGAATTGGTTTTTTATTGACTGGATACAGAGCACATAGCTTTTCCACTGATGGCAACCAGAGAACAAAGTCTCCAATATTATCAAGGCGAATAAGAACTAATGAATTAGTTTGATCGCGCGCGGCAATAATAGCGGCTTTATCTAAAACAATAAATACTAAAAATCGGAATAAAGCAAAGACCCCCCGAGCAGAACGATTATTGACAAACCTCACTTTTTTGCAACAACCTTAATCTCATAAGAATAAATATCAGGGCTTTGCTTGTGATAAGCACTGGAAGTTACTCTATTCCAGAATAAACGATTTTTTTTGTAAAGAAATAGAAAAATCTTCTTAATAGATTTCCGCAGAAAACTGAGCCCTTCAGTGCCATCCCTGTCAACAAATTCTATAGTTTTGAAACCGGCCGCCATTAAAACATACTTGATACTTCCGCTAGTGAACAACCATTCATGCGTAAAATCTTCCCATCGCCAGTATGATCCAGTATTCGATTGTGCATTCGGCACCATCAAAATTAACTTCCCTTCAGGTACAAGCGAATCAAAAACTTTCATTAGCCTAGATATCATCTGGTCTTTTGGGAAATGCTCTAGAACATGACTCATAATGCAAATATCGAACTTCCTGCCATCTAGAAAATTTATTGCATTATCCGCATGATCATTTACATCGTAGATAAAAAAACCATCCCGTCGGGAAAAATCTATCGCTTTTGTATCGATATCTAAACCATACAAATTAGAAAATCCTTCGGACCTAAGTGCCCGTAATGTCTGCCCAAATCCACAACCATAGTCAAGTATGACAGCATCACGTGAATAGTCTGAAAGAATTTTTTTAAGCCATATTGGTAATTTAGAATTCTTATAAGTGCTTGAGTCCACATCCCTCAACTCAAAATAACCTTTTTCTTGCATAGCGATATGCCCTCCCTAATAAGCTTCGAAGCAAAAAATAGAGCACCCTTGGAAAACGTAAATTTTGACCGTAAAACGTATGATCAAAATTATAACGATCTGCCACCAAATCTTGAGCAATAGCAGTTGGATGTCGCAACTTACCCTTGCCAATAGAGCTTGTTGCCATTGCAGCTTGTGGACTATCAGCAGAAGCCGTATGCGTTGAATCTGGACCGAACCCAATGTTACTCACTAGATTGACATTCGGTGTTGCGGTTAAGCCGCCGTAGTGCCAGACGCTAGCAGTCCATGGGTATGCCCAAGAATTATCAATTTTCCCCGCATGAACGCGCTCAAAAATCTTGCTCCAATAACGTCTCTCAACGACATCCGGCATCTTCTGGCGCCAATCATCTGACCGTGACCAGTCAGGCCAAAACGGCACATTGCCCTGATAGTGCTGCCAGGCGCGTCGCCAGGATGCCCAACCCCAGCAGTGGTTATATTTCGAAAAGTAGTAGGATGCTTCACCGTGGTGCTGACCGTTTTGGAAATTATTGCCGGTAATCACTGACACACGCTCGTCGTCGGCATAGCGCTCGAGTAACTCATCGCAGAATCGGAAGAAATCAGGATGCGCAACGCAGTCATCTTCCAGCACAATAGCGCGCTCAACCTGACTAAATACCCAATCCAACCCCTGACTTACATTGTTTTTTAAGCCTAGATTGCTCTCGGCATATTTACGATACACCTCGCACGGCCAATCCACATTTGCAACGATTTGGCGCACAGCAGCACAGCGCTCAATATCCGTCAGATGCCCCGCGCGAGGCCCATCAGCAATGATGAAAAGCTGTGAAGGTTGCTGCTCTCGCAAAACCGCAAAGGTCTTTTCCGTATGCTGCGGGCGATTGAAGACGATGTACGCGACAGGTGTCTGTTTCATAAATTCATCCAGCCGCTGAGAAAATCGCCCTCTTCCAAAGCAAAGGCATCAATAGGCCCCAAACCTTCTGGCCATCCATAAAATTAGGATTTGGATTATTTTGAAGCTGCCTCCAAGCCGCTTGAATGTTACTTGGCAACCGATCCATGCCAAGAGACTGCTCGATTTCAGACTTGAGTGGACCGCGTAGCCACTCATGCAGCGGTGCATTCCAACCAATCTTATCTCTACGACATCGAATTTCCTCTGGGAGAATATCCTTTAATGCATCCCGCATGATGCGCTTCGTGAAGCCTCCGCCCACTTTACTGGTCCAAGGCAATGAAAAGGTATAAGCAACAAGGCGGTAATCCATAAACGGCATTCGAATTTCGACACCGCTAGCCATCGAATAGCGATCATAATTTCTTAACAATGTTGGAAGAATGGTGATGTGGAATATTTCATACAGAGATTTGGTGAGTGAATCAAAGCTCTTAAATCTTGGATCGGTTTGATCCTCAAACTGAAGCTTATAGTGTATGTATTCCCAGTCGGTTTTATTAAGAAAGCCTTTCAATATGTTTCTAGGGTATCTTAAATTAGACCTAAGCACAGAGATGATTTGTTGCTTAAGTTTTTTTCCAAATAAGTTTGTATTCGAAATGTGCAATTTACCAGTTGTCAGGCTTTGGATGATGGCATTTAGCTCTCTTGCTTGATTGCTGTTTGCATCTTTAAAAGCATATTCCAAATGACCATAACCACTAAACAACTCATCTGCTCCATGACCATCAAGCGTCACCTTAATTCCTGCTTTTGAAATTGCTCTATAAGTTTCAAGCATTGGAGTTGCCAATGTCAGGTATGGATCTTCCACCTGATACATCGCGTCTAACACAGACCAATTACCCCCCACCGGATTAACTTCTACTTTTTGAAGTGGCACACCAATTTGATCCGTAACGATTTGTGCCCAGTGCGCTTCATCTAAATCACTATCTGGGTAATGAGCACAGAAACCATGTTGCCAATCATTTGCTTCTCTCTCGTGAATCCCAGCTTGATTGACCAAATGAGCCATTGCAGAAAATGTAGCACTGGAATCAAGCCCGCCACTCAAGGCTGTACCTATCCGAACGTCTGCGCGCATACGAATCTTTACGGCATCAAGAAACAGTTCTCGCCATCTTTCAACTTGATCTTCGTAACGAAATGATGGTTGTTCTAAGTGATCAAGCGTGTTCCACCAGCGCCTTAAAATCATCTTACCATTCTTAAAATGGGCAAAATGACCGGGGGGCAGTCGGTTAATTCCCTTTATGACACAATCTTCAGTGCTCTCGTAATCAAAAAGATGCTGTAAATATAGGCTTGCTTTTTTACTTGGTTCGATTGAAGTTAAAAACGGATAAATAGCCTTCATTTCTGAAGCAAAAACAAGTTTTCCAGAACCTAATTCGGAATAAAATAATGGTTTTTTTCCAAAGCGATCGCGCCCAAAAAGTGCGGTTTTCGTTTCACGATCCCATAGACAAAATGCCCACATCCCATTACAACGCAATTGAAATGATGGTCCCTCTTCGATCAAACCACGAAGGAATACCTCCGTATCAGTTTGAGTTAAAAACTGATGCCCAACATCCTCTAGCCTTTTACGTAGCTCAATAAAATTATATATTTCGCCATTGAAAACGAATACATATCTTCCTTCCTTCGATAAAAATGGCTGCTTACCATTTTCGGAAAGATCCAAAATCGAGAGTCGTGCATGACCAAGCTCAACTGGCAACTCAGAGTCTGGAGACACCCATGTATCAGAATCATCTGGGCCACGATGCGCAATAGCCTTCAAATCCAAGAGGTTGCTTTTAGAAAGCCCAATCGTCCCAATCAGCCCACACATGAGAAAAATTCCTTTGATCTAGAACAGGAGGGTTGCGTGCTGTCTCGGTAGAGCCTGATGTGCTCGCCTTTCATCCCTCGGACGATGAAGTTGCTCACCACACGGCTGTCGTTGGGGTGCATACGCAGGCCGCAGGTATTGAAGATACGCGCCTTGGTCCGCTTGGCAAGCCCTACTAGCATGTTGATCGCCCCATGCACGCTGGTTTTGGTGGTTTGCACCGGGTCGTGCTGATAGCGAATCGGTGAGGCGGACAGGCCAGGTTGTAGATCTCATCTACTTCCACATAAAGGGGGAAAGTCACGTCATGGTGCATCAACTTGAATTGGGGGTTATCGAGCGGGCGCAGGAAGTTGTCTTTGGTGCCGGTGAAGAAATTATCGAGACCGATGACATCGTGGCCATCGCTCAACAAGCGCTCGTACAGATGCGAGCTAAGGAAGCCGGCACCACCAGAGTCGAACGTTCGAGTGAAGTTGGAGTACTTTTTCATTGAGACAAAGATTCCTTAAAAAAGACAGTATTCATGCTCTTGGCATAGAGTTCATACCCAACACTGCTCATCAATTTTCCTACTTCGCTCTGATCAACATCATGCAAACTGCTACCCAAGATTTCTACTAGTACGTAAGTAGGGCGGTATTTATTCCAGTCGTTCGATTTCAACACTTGGAAGTCGAGACCCTCTACATCAATCGACATAAAGTCAATTGCCTGCCCTGCGGGCAAGTGTTCGTTCAAAATTTGACGCAATGGCAGCACTTCAACCTTAATGACAGTCTCGATTCGATAGGTTGAATCCGCTTCATATCTCTCAGATAGGTCTCTAGAAAAACCATTAAGAGCTGTTTCATTGAAAACGAAATAGTCGAGCTCTCCCTTTTGCTCACTAATTCCAATCTCAAGATTTATGTCGCGCGGCCTGATTTTATTGAAAATACGCATGGAACCAGGCATTGCATCTATATTGATGCCACACCAACCACGTTTATAAAACAAAAAAGTATTCGAGAAACGCTTCGGATGATGGGCTCCAACATCGACATAAAAACCTGATCGCTGAGCATCAAAAAAACGATTCAATATTAGGTCTTCACCTTCTTGAGACCATGAGCGAACAGCCCATTTGTCCCAAGTACAGCATGCTTTACACCACACAAGCAGGCCTTTTAACGGACGAAGAACTAGTCTTCTCATGATCTCATCGGCGGTGTTTGTCAACATAATTGACCGTCTTTCATAAGTATGTCAGCAATTATATGCGTAGCTTTCGAAAGGTTATCTTCCTTAAGCACATCCCAATCTAAGTCAAGAGAGCGCCCATTTAAAAAAACACTATGCACATATCGCTCTGCTTTTAAGGAAGAAGTATTTAAAGAGTTATTTAAACAACCAACTAGGAAAGATTCGATCATATCGATACCTTGCGAATCTAAACACCTAAAGAACTCCGGCTCGCCTATCGCGTGCGCAGGCTTGCCAATGAGTTTAGCTTCAAGCAATGCAGTTCCTGAAACTGATAAAACACCCAAACACTCTAAAATCATTTGCTGAGAAGAAACTAAAGGATCGACCAGCACAATCCTAGAGTCATTCAACAAATTTCTGTAGAAGCTTCTTGGACGGTCCTCAATCATCAGCGAATTTTCTTTAACCGCAAGAACAGTTCCATGCGGCAAAAATGGGAGAATATTTGCAATTGCCAATTCGTCGTTTAGACCTCTTCCTAATGTAAGAGTGCTGCTTTCTGGCCGATAATGGAGCGGATAATAAAAGAAGGGCACTGTAGGAACAGTCTTAATTTTAAATGGATACCCATATGTGATATGTAAATATTTTCGATATAACTGATTAAGATAATAAAGACTCACGCGCCAACATACATGTTTATAAAAAGCTTTTTTTCGAAAGTTACTTACATAAAAAAATTCGCTTCTCCATAATCGCAGTAGTGCTAAGAAAGTATTTTTGCTATGAATAATGATGTGCAAAAATTTATTTTTTTTCTCTTTTTTTATAAATTCAGTCTGAATTTGTGTTGCGCCGTAATATAGAGTAGCCGCACCATCACGAAATCTTTCCCTCCAGTCTTGAATATACAAGGAGGCATCTGTGGAAATTTTATTATTAAGATGGAAACCGGGATGAGTATATGCAGAAACATTACACGACAAATCTTCTCTGGTTTTACTGTGCTCAGTATAAGCAACAAACTCTTGAGAGAAAAACCATTTATTCTTTAATCGTGAGTGAACCAGCGTGAACATAGGAATTGAGCGTGATTTACAAAGCGCATAGAAAATATTCTTTGCTAAGTAGTTCCGCTCAATTGTCCAAACAATTGCTGGCTTAAATTCATCTAAACATTGCTCAACTTTTTGAATATAGAAGTATAAGATTGCTGCTTTTTGCCTATCTGTCATCGGCTTATAGAACGGAGATCTTTCAAAACAAGAAAAGATATGATCTGATTTTTCTAAAACTCTTGACGATACTGATATTTTATTTTTTTGAAACCACTTCCTCAAATCGCTTTCATAGTCAATTTCTGGGTTATATTCATTTTGCCATTCTTGCAAGCCATCATTTGAATCAAATACTTTAGATTTATATTCTAGCTTGAGACGATTTAATTTATTTTTTGCCCTTCTGTCAATTCTCTGGTATGTATCCGCAATGAATACTGCTGCATTGCATTCATTGATTACATTTGCAATATGACCATTAACAGACATAACTAATTCTGTTTCCCACGGTTCGAAGGCTATCCCTAGGATATCTTTTCTTGGAATTTCTTTTTGAGGCATATTTAAGTTTTCATAATGTTCATTTTTAATGGGGCATTGAAAGCCGTTTACCTATATCCCATTCATGCCAAAAGCAAAGCTCTAAGAGTTACGAACTTTCTTTTTATAAACCCGCCACATCGATAGTTCGCAATATATACTTGAGCGATAGTCGTATACATAAAATTGGCAAGGAGTTAACAACGCGGACATAACTTAAAAGTAGTCATCCGCCAGAATCTGTACTTCGTCTGACAACCGTGGCAATTTAATTTTCATGTAATCTTCAAACCTATCACATTGCATGCGCATATCGGTTGAGCGACGTGCTGTCAATCCACTAGCAGCACTAGAACTGCTTCGAACTAATTTGGTTGTTGATAGGCCGACCGCGTCTGCAAAGGCGAAAGCAAAATCAGCCTTACTCATGCCATCGCGCGAGCCAAGATTAAAAACACCCCGCGGCTGTTTGACGATACAGCGCTCTATACAATCGCAAAGAGTACCTATGGCAAGAGGGCTAAACTTTACATCATCAAACACATTGATCAACTCGCCACGTTGCATGGCACCATAAAGCCAGTCCGTTAAGCTGGC
>JBBAQJ010000027.1:0-18824 GCA_040400365.1 Polynucleobacter sp.
AAAAAGTTCCATTGCTGCGCGGTAAGAATGTTTTCAATCTCTTCTTTGAAAACTCAACTCGTACCAGAACCACATTTGAAATCGCTGCTAAACGTTTATCTGCTGATGTTGTTAATTTGGATATTCAAACATCATCAACGGCTAAGGGTGAGACGCTGCTTGATACCATTGATAACTTGGTAGCCATGCAGGCTGATATCTTTGTGGTGCGTCATAAAACCACAGGTGCTGCTGTGGAGGTGGCTCAACATTTGCCACCGCATGTGCATGTGATAAATGCTGGTGATGGTACCAATCAGCATCCGACTCAAGGTTTACTTGATATGTATACCATGCGTCATTACAAGCAAGATTTCACTAAGATCAAAGTGGCCATCATTGGTGACATTGTTCATAGTCGTGTGGCTAAATCAAATATTCATGCATTGACCACTTTGGGTTGCCCAGAGATCAGAGCCATTGGTCCTGAGAGTTTGTTGCCCAAAGATCTCAATATGATGGGGGTCAAAATCTATAACAACATCGAAGAAGGTTTAAAAGATGTTGATGTGGTGATGACCCTCCGCATCCAAAAAGAGCGCATGGAAGCAGGGCAAGTGCCAGAGGGTGATGCCTTCTTCAAGCAGTGGGGTCTCACCAAAGAAAGGCTTCAACTAGCAAAACCTGATGCGATTGTGATGCACCCAGGCCCGATGAATCGTGAAGTGGAAATCGCCAGTGAAGTGGCTGATGGCCGGCAAGCGGTGATCCTCAAGCAAGTGACATTTGGTATTGCGGTGCGTATGGCAGTGATGTCGATTGTGGTAGGGAATTAAGAGAAAAATAAAGAAATTATATAAATAGAGAAAGTAAGGAAAAAAGTAAAAGGAAAAAAGAAAATAAGAAAATAAGAAAATAAGAAAAACAGAAGAAGATCAATCGATAGAAATGGCCAAGGAAAACTCCTTGGCCATTTTCATTGGATCAGCAAGGATCTACTTTGATGATGCCAAATGGAAAATCGGAAGGTGTTATAGAAATCTTCACGTCATAACCAATCATGGTGATGGCGTGAAGTAAACGTAAGAACTCAACATGTTTGTGATCTCCATTAAAGAATTGAATTGACTTAGTTGAATTAAGACCAAGACTGCCCATGCATGTAATGGGGTTTAGGTTCTTGAGCTTTGCCTTTTCAATAAAAAATTCGCAGGCACGGTTCTTGGTGGTGATCATGGAGGCTGGCTTTGCATCCATTTCTAATTCAGTCACAAGAGCGGCATTCATGGCGGCTACTTGCTCACTATTAGTTCCTAATCCATGTGGAAAATATTTCATACGAATACCCATTGATAAACCTCTTTGTTAAAGTTAAAGAAGAAAAGCTCGAATCAAAAGGATAGTCAGGTGTGTGAATAAGATTGGTCTGATTTTATTGTAGGAAGTGGCCTACACGAATGAACTTAAAACCAAAAATATAAAAATGAAAGCGGTGAATTGATGCGAACAAAAGATTAAAATCACCAGAATAAAAACTGTGACTTATGTCTGGGCAGTACGTAACTTCTTGGCGCAACTAATTCTTCAAAACTAGAGGCAGAAGAAGTGATTGTGATCTTGGGTGGCGGGCGCAGAATTGGTGCCATGGAATACCCACAATATCAAGACCAAAATATCGAAGCCAGAGCCATGGAAAGAGTCAGATATGGCGTTACTTTGTCCCAAGCAACTCGTTTACCTATATTAATTGCTGGTGGAGCTCCTGACGCCATATCAAGCAATGAACTAACAGAAGCATGGTTAACTTAGAAAATCTTGAACAATGAGTTCCAGATTCAAGCTCGCTGGGTAGAAAAGCAATAAACAACCACCGAGGAAAATACAGCGTTTTCAGCCAAAATGCTGAATTAAGAAGGTATTGCTCATATCTACTTGGGCACCCATTTTTGGCACGTGCCCAGAGCCCGTGCTGTATATGAAAACTATGGGCTTAAGTTCACACCAGTCCCCATGGGCTTTTATCAAAGAAACGCGTTTCATCTAGGGTGGAGGTTTGGGCCTCATTTGGTAACGTAATTAGTTATAGTAATTAAAAATTTTCAAACGGATGAAAACCATGTCAAACCAAAATATCAATCCACATTTCAACTCAAATATTGAAGATGAAATCTCCCTCAAAGATATTGTTGATTTCTTGATTGAGTCTTGGAAGACGATTTTTGCAACAGGTGTCTTAGGCCTATTAGGGGCTGTTACTAATATTGTTCAAACTCCGAACCAATACGAAGCAACTGCTCATATACAGATGGCTCAGTTTTCGAGGGACGGCATTACCGCAACAAACCTTGAGGATCCCAATCTTCTTATTGCTCGCATGAAAATGCCTACAAGTTACGATCAAGCACTTATTGCTAATTGTGGTTATGAGGGTAAACCTAATGCTGCGGAATCTATTTCTAAAATCGCAAAGTTCTCTATAATTAAAGAAACTCAAATGGTGGAGCTCAAGGTACAGGGTCTCAGCCCTGAGCAAGCCACACAATGTGCCGAATCCATTCTTCGTAGTGTCATAGATTCTCAAAAAGCAATTGCTGAACCTATCATTGATGAAGCAAGAGCTAAACTGCAGAAATATTCACAGCGTTTACAGGAAGCTCAATCATTCATTGCAAAAGCTGATAAATCAGGCTCATCCGTGACGGCTGCTTACTTATCAACTCGTGATGAAGTGCAGTTTCTGGCAGATAAAATAACTCAATTGAATGATCTCATTGTTTCTCTTAACGGACGTCAAACCAAATTGGGCTCACCGATTTATTCACCAGAAAACAAAGTCTCACCTAAGCGTACAAATATATTAATAGCAGGTTTATTTGCGGGTTTATTTTTGGGGCTTTTATTGATGTTATGTAAGCGAGGCTACAAAGTTTACAAAGCGTCCAATTAATTATCAAAATTGGCCACTCTTAACAACTAAAAATTAAATCACGAAAAATCTCCTAGCTATGAAATGGCATGTGATTCATACTAAGGTCAGAGAAGAATTCAGAGCTCTCGAAAATCTTGAAGCTCAAGGCTTTGAAGTTTTCTTGCCAACCTGCCAAGTTGAAAAAAGACTACAGGGCAAAATTCAAGTTGCTACTGAACCCTTGTTTCCAAGATATTTATTTATACGTTTATCTGATGTCACCAGTAATTGGTATCCGATTAGATCAACTAGGGGGGTCTCTCAGCTTCTTAGATTTGGAACTTCAACAGACCCAGTGGAAATGCCTGAAACGATTGTTGATTGTTTAAAGCAACGTTGTGCCAAAGAAGAACCTTTGCATGAGATGTTCAAGCCCGGAGAAATGATTGCGATTACTCAGGGGCCATTTAAGGGCTTCATAGGTTTTTTTGAAAAACTTCAAACTTTGCCTGACGGTTTATCAAGAGCCATCCTGCTGGTTGAATTATTAGGCTCAGTACAAAAGATTCATATTCAATTGCCACAATTAAGAAAATTGAATATTTGATTCTTGTATTTGTAGTATCACATTAGATTCGCACATTTAAAAAATTGAGTTTTCTGTTGTTTATGGCAGTATTTACAACAGGAGAATCATTATGGAAAAGTCACAATTTACAGAGACCCAAATCGTGAACAATATATAGTCAGATGCAGGTCTTTTTGGTAAATATTTGTTCCGCTTGGCATCCAAACCCGGCATAATCAGCTACAATCATTCAAAACTGAACAAATCGTTTGCTCTGCGCAAACACCCCCCAGACTTGCTGATTTCGACACGGCTGGGCGGTAGCGTGACAAAACATCACCCTCACACCAAAATGACCCTCCGCACCCAGCTACAAGAAGACACCGCCTACCGCGTTTTGCGCATACTGCAGGCCAACTCCGACCTCACACAGCGCGATATCGCCCATCAACTGGACATGAGCACTAGCGGGCTCAACTACTGCCTCAAGGCACTCATAGCCAAAGGCCTGGTCAAGGTGGGCAACTTTAGCCAGAGCAAAAACAAGTTTGGCTACATCTACGTACTCACCCCCCAAGGCCTGGCCACCAAAGTCGCCCTCACGGGCCAATTTTTGCAGCGCAAGCTGGCCGAATACCAAGCCCTGCAGACCGAAATTGCAGCCCTGCGGGCTGAGGCCTCGGCAGATGTGACGGATTCGGTTTGCCTTGCAAAATATTTGGAGGCGACGCCTAAGTGACCATTATTCATGCCACGCCTGTCATTCTGTGTGGCGGCTCAGGGACCCGTCTGTGGCCTCTGTCGCGCACTGGTTTTCCTAAACAGTTTTTGTGTCTTACGGGCAATGATAGCTTGTTCCAGCAAGTCGCCCAGCGCTTGGCATCTTTGGGTACCGACGAAATCCAAATAGTCGCTCCGCTCATTGTCAGCGGCGAAGATCACCGATTTTTGGCCTCTGAACAGCTGCGTGAGTCAGGTATCGCATTGGGAGCAGCATTGCTAGAGCCCGTGGGTCGCAACACGGCCCCAGCCCTCACGCTGGCGGCTTTGGCTGCCACACAAGATGGCCAAGACTCAGTGCTGGTAGTCACCCCGGCCGACCAAACTGTGGCCAACAGCGCGGCATTTGCCACCGCCCTGCAACAAGCCATACAAACCGCCGCAGACGGCACCATCGTTATATTGGGCGTTAAGCCCACTCAGCCCGAAACTGGCTATGGATATATTCAGGCCTATGCGCAGCCAGGCAGTCCCGCGCACACCGTGCAACGCTTTGTCGAAAAACCCAACCTAGCCACCGCCCAGCAATACCTGCAAGAAGGCGACTACTTTTGGAACGCCGGCATGTTCGTGCTCAAAGCCAGCCTGTGGCTTCAGGCTTTGGAGCAATTTCGCCCCGACATTTTACAGGCCACCCAAGCCTCTTGGGCCAACAAAACCCAAGACGGCAAATTTGTGCGCCCGGGCAAGGCCGAATTTGCCGCCATCCCCTCTGATTCAGTGGACTACGCGGTCATGGAGCACTGTCCCGGCAGCAGTCAGCCAATCGGCATGGTGCCGCTGGACGCAGGTTGGAGTGACCTAGGTGCGTGGGACGCAGTCTGGAATGTCCTACCCAAAGACGAACAAGGCAACGCCCATGTGGGCGATGTGTTAGCGCACAACAGCAACAACAACTTAGTGCACGCCACTAGTCGCTTGGTCAGCTTGGTTGGTGTGAGCGATTTGGTGGTGGTGGAAACCCCCGACGCTGTGTTGGTGGTCAGCAAGGCCAATAGCCAAGACGTAAAGGACATCGTTTGCCAACTCACCGTGCAAAAGCGCGAAGAACACACCCTACATCGCAAAGTGCACCGTCCCTGGGGTTGGTACGACAGCATCGACGAAGGTGGCCGTTTCAAAGTCAAGCGCATTCAGGTCAAACCCGGCGCCAGCCTCAGCCTTCAAAAACACCACCATCGGGCTGAGCATTGGATTGTCGTCAAAGGCACTGCCGAAATCACCAACGGTAGCAAACTACTTAGCCTCACCGAAAACCAGTCTACATACATTCCCTTGGGCGAAGTGCACCGCTTGGCCAACCCCGGCACCATTCCACTTGAGATCATCGAGGTGCAGTCAGGTAGCTACTTGGGCGAAGACGATATTGTGCGGTTTGAAGACACCTACGGCAGGGCCACCACTTGAGCATGCAACCCAAAATTTACGTTGCAGGCCATCGGGGCATGGTGGGAGCGGCCATTGTGCGCCATTTGATTACCAAAGGCCATCTAGTTGAGCGGATTGTCACTCGTACCCATGCAGAGCTAGACCTAACCAACCAAGCTGCAGTTAACGCATTCTTTGCCACCGAAAAGCCCGACCAGGTTTACCTTGCCGCCGCCAAGGTGGGCGGAATTCATGCCAACAACACCTATCCTGCCGAGTTCATCTACCAAAATTTGATGATGCAGACCAATGTCATTCACGCAGCCTTTCAAAGCGGTGTCAATAAGTTGTTGTTTTTGGGCTCCAGCTGTATCTACCCCAAGCTGACCACGCAGCCCATGCGCGAAGATGCCTTGCTTACCGGCTCACTTGAAGAGACCAATGAACCCTATGCCATTGCCAAAATCGCTGGCATCAAGCTTTGCGAAAGTTATAACCGCCAGTACGGCGCCAGCCATGGAGTAGACTATCGTAGCGTCATGCCCACCAACCTTTATGGTCCCGGTGACAATTACCACCCTGAAAACTCCCACGTCATCCCAGCACTCATTCTTCGCTTTCACGAGGCTAAGGTTAGTCAGGCCCCTAGCGTCACTATCTGGGGCACGGGCACACCCAGGCGGGAATTCTTGTATGTGGACGATATGGCCGCAGCCAGCGTGCACGTCATGAATTTGCCAAAGATCAATCATGTTCAGCACACCCAGACTATGCTCAGCCACATTAACGTGGGTTGTGGGCAAGATGTTACTATTTTGCAGTTGGCTCAAACCGTAGCACACACTGTGGGCTACACAGGTCAAATCCAAACTGACCCAATAAAGCCCGACGGCACACCACGCAAGCTGATGGACAGTAGCCGAATCAACGCGCTGGGCTGGCATGCCAAGGTTACGTTAGAAGACGGCCTTAAAGCCGCCTATCTAGACTTTTTAGCTCGCCATGCCACACAAACTTTGGAAACAAGCCTGTGACTTCTGCTACCCAAAAATCCCCCAAAGTTGCCCTCATTACCGGCATCACCGGTCAAGACGGCTCTTATCTAGCCGAATTTTTGCTCGGAAAAGGTTATATTGTCCACGGCATTAAGCGACGTGCTAGCAGCTTTAATACCCAGCGCGTAGACCACATTTACCAAGATCCTCACATTGAGAATGCCCGCTTCAAATTGCACTATGGTGATTTGAGCGACACCAGCAACCTCATTCGCATCATCCAAGAAACCCAGCCTGACGAGATTTACAATCTGGGCGCCATGAGCCATGTGGCCGTGAGCTTTGAAAGCCCCGAATACACCGCCGATGTAGATGCCATTGGCACCCTGCGCCTGCTGGAGGCCATCCGCATCCTCGGCTTAGAAAAGAAAACCCGTTTTTACCAAGCCAGTACCAGTGAACTTTATGGCTTGGTACAAGAAACGCCACAAAAAGAAACCACACCTTTTTATCCACGTAGCCCTTACGCCGTGGCCAAGCTTTATGCCTACTGGATTGTGGTGAACTACCGCGAGGCCTATGGCATGTATGCCTGCAACGGCATTTTATTCAATCACGAGAGCCCCCGCCGTGGCGAAACCTTTGTAACCCGCAAAATCACCCGTGGCTTGGCCAATATCGCACAAGGCCTTGATAAGTGCTTATACATGGGCAACTTGGATGCCCTGCGCGACTGGGGTCATGCCAAAGACTATGTGCGTATGCAGTGGATGATGCTACAACAAGACCAACCCGAAGACTTTGTGATTGCCACTGGCGTGCAATACAGCGTGCGCCAGTTCATTGAGTGGAGCGCGAAAGAGTTGGGCATCACCTTGCGCTTTGAAGGTCAGGGTGTTGATGAGGTTGGGGTTATTGAAAGCATCGCGAGCGATCAAGCGCCCGCACTACAAGTTGGTCAGGCCATCGTCAAAATCGACCCTAGCTACTTCCGTCCCACAGAGGTAGAGACCCTTTTAGGAGATCCTTACAAAGCCAAAGCAAAATTGGGCTGGACGCCTGAAATCACCGTCCAGCAAATGTGCCAAGAAATGGTCGAAAGTGACCTTCTAGAAGCCAAACGCCATGCACTGCTCAAAGCTAATGGCTATCAAGTCAATGTGAGCTTGGAATAAGTACTTTTTAGCTGACAGTTATAGCTCCGCTCCCATGCTCACCCTCAAAAAACTTCTAGCCCTGCTAACACCGTCCGAGCGGAAGCGCGCTGGTGTGCTCATGGGCATGATCTTGATCATGGCTTTTTTGGATATGCTAGGGGTGGTTTCCATCCTGCCGTTCATGGCGGTGTTGGCCAACCCCGAACTGGTGGAGACCAACACCTTGCTCAATACCGCCTTCCAAGCTGCCGGCACCCTAGGCATCCACACCCCCGAGCAATTCCTATTCGCCCTCGGAATATTAGTCTTTTTGCTGCTGATCACCTCGTTGGCCTTCAAGGCGCTCACTAGCTACGCGCAAAACCGCTTTGCACTAATGCGCGAATACAGCATCGGCAAACGACTGGTAGAAGGCTATCTCCACCAGCCCTACAGCTGGTTTTTAAACCGCCACAGCGCCGATCTGGGCAAAACCATCCTCTCGGAAGTCGGCGCCGTAGTCGGCGGTGGCTTGACTCCGCTGATGACGCTCATAGCGCAAAGTACGGTCGCGCTGGCGCTGCTGATCTCGCTCCTCATCGTCGACCCGCTGTTGGCGCTCAGTGTTGGCGTGGTGCTTGGGTTGGTCTATGCCGGCATCTTCGTCGTGATGAGCGATTGGCTAAAACGCCTAGGACAAGCGAGCATTGATGCTAACAAAGAACGCTTTACCGCCGTAAGCGAAGCATTTGGCGCGGCCAAAGAAGTGAAGGTGGGCGGGCTAGAGCAGGCCTACATCCAACGCTTCGCAAAACCCGCAGAAATCTACGCCAAGGGCCAGGCCACAGTTCAAGTCATCGCTCAGCTACCACGCTTTGCGCTGGAAGCCATCGCCTTTGGTGGCATTCTGCTGGTGATGCTGTACCTGATAACCAAAAGCAGTAGTTTTGCGAGCGCACTGCCCATCATCGCGCTCTATGCCTTTGCCGGCTATCGCCTCATGCCCGCGCTACAACAAATCTTTGGTGCCTTGACCCAACTGCGTTTTGCTGGCCCGGCGCTGGACGCTCTGCACCAAGACCTCATTAACTTGCAAGCCGCTGATGCCCAGCAGGAGAACATAAGCCCGCTGCCTCTGAACCAAGTCATCACCCTGAACCAAGTCAGTTACCGCTACCCCAACGCCGCGCAACCGGCGCTCAAGGGCATTGATCTCACCATCCCTGCGCACAGCACGGTGGGCTTAGTCGGTGTCACAGGCAGTGGCAAAACCACCACGGTGGATGTCATTCTGGGGCTGCTCGAACCGCAAGAAGGTCACTTATGTATCGACGGCCAAGCCATTACCGCCGCTAACCGCCGCCAGTGGCAGCGCGCCATTGGTTATGTACCGCAGCAGATTTATCTGGCCGACGACAGCGTGGCCGCCAACATCGCCTTTGGTGTGAACACGAATGACATTGACCACCAAGCTGTAGAACGTGCCGCCAAAATCGCCAATCTGCATGATTTTGTGGTCAACGATCTGCCGCAGGGCTACGCTAACACCGTGGGAGAGCGCGGTGTGCGCCTATCCGGCGGACAGCGCCAGCGCATCGGGATTGCCCGAGCGCTGTACCACAACCCGCAAGTGCTGATTCTGGATGAAGCCACTAGCGCGCTGGATAACCTCACCGAACAAGCGGTAATGGAAGCGGTGAACAACCTCGGCCATGACATCACCATCATCCTGATCGCTCACCGCCTCTTCACAGTGCGCCAGTGCGATCAGATTTATCTGCTGGAGCGGGGTGAGGTTAAAGCCAGCGGCACCTATGACGAACTCACCGCCAGCAGTCAGCAATTTAAAGCAATGACCGCTGGAGCATCATGAAATGATTTCTTATCACTGGCGGTGCTGTCTTCATCGCTTCAGCGGTTATTCGATACTTGATTCGCGGATTCAAGTACGAACCACAACACGTTTTAACGAAGCATGAAACACTTCGTAGAGGGTTTTGAATCCCAACCGCTTTGGAAGCCGGTGGTTCAGTCGATTCTCAACGCTACCGATTGGTCTTTATTGCACTTCGTACTTGAATCCGCCTTTACTTAAAGTCTTCAAAACTCTCAATTAAAATAAAACCTGTTATTCGACAGATATCAAAATACTCGCTAAATACTATGAACGATAGCCTCTTAAAAAACTCATCAATTCTTATCACTGGCGGCACTGGTTCTTTCGGACATAGCTTTGTTCCAATGACACTAAATAAATATAATCCGCAACGATTGGTGATTCTCTCGCGCGACGAGATGAAGCAATGGGAGATGGCGAAGTTATTTGGTGATGATCCGCGTGTGCGGTTTTTCATCGGTGATGTACGTGATAAAGATCGCCTCTATCGCGCACTGGATGGCATAGATTATGTGGTACATGCGGCTGCGACCAAGATCGTGCCGACTGCTGAATACAACCCCTTCGAGTGCATTAAAACAAATATCAATGGCGCGATGAACCTGATCGATGCTTGTATTGATCAAAATGTGAAACGCGTAGTCGTACTTTCAACCGACAAAGCCAGCAGTCCAATCAATCTGTATGGCGCAACAAAATTGGCTAGCGATAAACTGTTTGTTGCCAGCAATTCCTCCTATGCGGCAGGACACGATACGCGCTTTGCGGTTGTGCGCTACGGCAATGTGATGGGGTCACGCGGCTCTGTGATCCCGTTCTTTATGTCGATCAAAGATAGCGGCGCGTTACCCATTACCGATGCGCGCATGACGCGCTTCATGATCACGCTGGAGCAGGGCGTGGAGTTGGTGTGGCAAGCTTTTGATGACATGCTAGGTGGCGAGATTTATGTTAAGAAAATCCCATCGATGAAAGTTATAGATGTTGCGCGTGTTATTGCGCCTGACGCAAAACATGAGATTGTCGGCATTCGCCCGGGTGAAAAGTTGCATGAGCAAATGATCGGTGCGGAAGATTCCTACTTCACCTATGAGTACCCCGAGCACTTCAAGATATTGCCGCAGATTAACGACTGGGCCAATGACCAAAAGCGTATTAAGGATGGCGTGAAGGTTCCAGAAGGCTTCGTTTATGCGAGCGATTCCAACCCGGAATGGATGAGCAATAACGATTTGCAGGCTTGGATTGATGCGCATCGAGACTTTATTGGAAAGATTTAAGTGAGCCCAAATTGCGACGTAACTGCAGTGGTTTGCACATGGAATGCCGCTCAGACAATTGAAGAAGGCTTGATTAGTTTGGTCGAAAGTAATGTGGGGTCAATTATTTTGGTCGATGCAGATTCAGAAGACGATACCGTGCAAATTGCAAGTAAGTATTGTGAAAAAATTCTCAAAGATCCACGCAAAGGGCTAGCAGTCGCTAGAAATATTGGCATTCAAGAAGTTAAAACACGCTATGTTTTGAACTGGGGGGCAGACAATATTCTTCCACTCGGATCTTTGCAAATCATGATTCAAACGCTTAAAAATGGAGATTATGCGGGCGTCTCTGCGATGACATATATAAAAAGCCCCAAGAAAAACTATTTTTCTTGGGCTTTGAATGTATACAAAAAAGCAAGATATTACCCAGGTGAAAGACATGTAATCGGCACTCCAACTCTATTTGAAACTGCTTTGCTTAAAAAATACCCCTATGATCCTGCAATGAGTCACTCGGATGATGGTGATTTATGCGATCGCTTAGCTTCAATGGGATATAGGTTCTCTATAGCAAACTCTTTCGTTTATGAAGCTGGATATGACAGTGTTGAAAGTTTAGTGGAAAGATGGAAAAGGTATGGTAAGAGTGACTATGAAATTTACAAGAAAAATCAATCTGAGTGGACTTCCAAAAGAAAAATTAAATCACTCCTCTATCCATTGAAAAATGAACTAATTTTTCCAATTTCAAACACGCGCGGATTGACTAGTATTTTAGGAATTGTTCCACTTCTTCTTTTCATAGTCTCAATCCGTTATTTTTTTTGGATTTATTATTCGATTACAACTAAGTAAAAGTGGATGGAGATCCGTTATGAATTCTGCCGTTATTGAGTATGGCAAGGAAACCGCTGAAAAAACGATGACATGCATTGATAACTTGCCAAATGACAAGCGTGAAAGATCTAAATCTATTTGTCTTTCAAATGATGAAGAATATCTGAAATTTATTTCAACAGTTACAAATTCAAGTGCTGCTGAAGTGAAAAAAATTATTCACGAATACAGTGACGAAGAAAAGTTTCATGGGATATTTGGTGATCGTCTGAAAGTTTTGAATGGACTGTCAGATGCGGGTGATCTAAGGCTCCATTCGATTACAATGTATTTAATTGTGCGTCTAAAAAAACCTAAGCTAGTATTTGAAACTGGTGTTGCTGCAGGTAAGTCAACATCTCTGATATTACTGGCACTAAGAAATAATGATCTGAAAGATGGGGTAGGGGCGCGGTTAATATCTTTTGATATCCCACCCGACGGAGGCTTGCGGCAAGATGGCTCCTCTACAAATTTACATGGCATGAGTATTGGTTGGCTTATCCCTGACTTTCTTCTCGATGCATGGACTTTGCGTATTGGCGATTCACTACAGAACATCCCCAAAGCTATTGTTGAATATGGATATCCTGATATTTTCTTACATGATTCATTGCATACAGATCTGCACACTACAAGTGAACTAAACATGATATTCACCGAACAAAAATCCCAAGTAATCTGCTCTGATAATTTAGAACTGGGTTCGGGGCCGGCTTTTAATCGTTTTTGTTTAAGTAAAAAATTATGTGGGTGTTCGTATACAAATTTTGGCATCGCATTTAATAATTGATTCGATAACGATATTTTTATTTTGATTGGTTTGTAAAGCGTTTTTAAAATGGGAAAAATAGCACTCGGAACGGTTCAGTTTGGGTTGGATTACGGGGTTGCTAACAAAGTGGGACAAGTTGATCTGTATGAAGTTGAACGTATTTTGTGGCTAGCGGAAGAAAATGGTTTTGACGTTTTAGACACTGCAGTTGCCTATGGAACCAGTGAAGAGGTTTTGGGTAAGGCGGGTGTCGATGGTTTTCGGATTGTAACTAAGCTACCAACATTGTCGGCCGATCAAAGTAATATCGCTCGCTGGGTTAGAGATCAGGTAGAGGCCTCACTGAGACGATTGGGGCAGAAAAAACTGTATGGATTGTTGTTGCATCGAACTCAAGATTTGTTGGGTTCGAAAGGTATGCAACTGATTCAAGCTCTAGCTGATCTCAAAAAGGACGGTGTCGTTGAGAAGATTGGGGTTTCAATCTATAGCCCAGATGAGCTTGAGGTGATTTGTAACAAAATCAAAATCGATTTGGTTCAGGCGCCGCTCAATGTTGTCGATCGACGCCTAGAATCTAGCGGTTGGTTAGATCGTCTGAAAGATGATGGCGTTGAGGTTCATACCCGTTCGGCATTTTTACAGGGACTTTTGTTGATGGAACGAATCAAGATTCCTCAAAAGTTCTCGCGCTGGTCAAGTCTTTGGGATCAGTGGCACGAGCATTTAAAAAAATCCGGAACTTCTGCTTTGGCCGCAAGTCTGGCTTACCCTATTTCTCTTGAACGAGTCGATAGAGTTATCGTTGGTGTTGATAGTGCGGTACAGCTAGGCGAGATATTGCTGGCGGCGCAGAATCAAGCAAATGTATTCGATACATCATTCATGCGCTCTACAGATCTGGATTTGATTAACCCTTTCAACTGGAATTATTTATGAAGGTCGTCGCCATTGTCCAAGCGCGCATGGGCTCCACCCGGTTACCCAATAAGGTCATGAAGCCAATTGGTGGTGTGCCGATGATTGAACTCCTTCTTTCGCGACTTTCCCGCGCGAAAGAAATTGATCAGATCGTTGTTGCTACTTCGCTTGATCAAAAAAATGAGCCCCTTGCTGAACATGTTGAAAAGCTGGGTTACCTCTGTGTTCGTGGTAGTGAAGATGATGTACTTCAGCGCTATCTTGATGCCGCGCATGCATCCAATGCGGATGTAGTCGTTCGTGTGACAGGTGATTGCCCTCTGGTTGACCCGTTGCTGGTCGATAGGTGTGTTTTAAAGTTCATGGATTCCGAAGTTGATTATTTGGATAACGCTAATCCTCCAACCTTTCCAGATGGTTTAGATGTTGCAGTTGTTAGTATTGATGCGCTTCGTCGAGCAGGCAAAAATGCAACTTCGCGATATGATCGAGAGCATGTTATGCCCTATATTTACAATTCAGGCGAGTTTCAGATGAGTTCGGTTTTAAGTGATATTGACTTCTCATCGTTTCGCTGGACAGTTGACGAACGTGCAGATTTCGAGGTTATTCGCAATGTCTTTGCGCATTTTTCTCCTGAAATCCATTTTTCTTGGAAGCAAGTTCTGCAACTGCAGCAAAACCATCCTGAGTTATTTGCCACGAATCAAACCATCATTCGGAATGAAGGCGCTTCGATGGGGACAGGTCAAAAACTCTGGAAACGAGCCAAGCAAGTCATTCCGGGCGGCAATATGCTGCTCTCCAAGCGCGCCGAGATGTTCTTGCCTGATCAATGGCCGGCATATTTCAGCAAAGCGAAAGGCTGTAAAGTCTGGGATCTCGATGGGAATGAATACATCGACATGTCCATCATGGGTATAGGTACCAATACACTGGGTTACGGTCATCCTGAGGTGGATGAAGCAGTTCTGTGCACTATGCAGGCGGGCAATATGAGTACATTGAATTGCCCGGAAGAAGTCTATCTGGCAGAAAAGTTAATTGAACTCCACCCTTGGGCAGATATGGCGCGTTTTGCCCGTAGCGGTGGAGAAGCGAATGCAATCGCGATTCGGATTGCTCGTGCGGCATCTGGAAAAGATAAAATCGCGATCTGCGGTTACCACGGGTGGCATGACTGGTATCTGTCTGCCAATTTAGGCGATGATAAAAGTCTGGACGGCCATTTGCTGCCGGGCCTTGAGCCTAATGGCGTGCCGCGTAATCTGAAAGGAACAGTATTTCCTTTTCGGTACAACGACTTTAAAGAGCTCCAGGCTTTGGTTGATGCGCACGAGATTGGTGTTATCAAAATGGAAGTTGTGCGTAATATGGAACCAGAGAATGAGTTTTTACACAAAGTCCGCGATCTCGCAACACAGCACAATATTGTTCTGATCTTTGATGAATGTACCTCCGGCTTCCGCGAAACCTTCGGTGGATTGCATCTGAAGTACGGCGTTGAACCTGATATGGCGATGTTCGGAAAAGCGCTTGGTAATGGGTATGCGATAACCGCAATCATTGGAAGGCGTGAAATTATGGAAGCGGCGCAGTCAACCTTTATCAGCAGTACTTTTTGGACAGAACGTATTGGGCCGACCGCTGCCCTCAAAACTCTTGAGGTGATGGCGCGTGAAAAATCCTGGGAGAAAATTACTAAGACAGGCCTCGATATCCGCCGACGATGGCAGCAGTTGGGAGACAAGCATGGCTTGGGCATCGAACATTGGGGATTGCCTGCGTTGACTGGTTTCACGATTAAAAGCGAGCAATCGATAGCTTACAAAACGCTGATTACGCAAGAGATGCTGAGTAAAGGCTATTTGGCAGGTAACAGCGTTTATGTGTGCACGGAGCATACGCCTGAAGTGCTTGATGGATTTTACGAGGCGCTTGATCCGGTCTTCAGCTTAATTCAAGAGTGTGAGCAGGGCCGCGATGTAATGTCGCTCCTGAAGGGGCCTATATGTCATGCCGGATTCAATCGATTGAATTAGGGATTGAATGAAAAATAAATACGCTAAAGCTTCTCTTCAAACAAATGAGTTCGAGACTGAGTCATTCAGGTATGTTAGTTCATATCTCGGTGACCGGTATGATGGAGATTATTTTTTTCCTGAGTCAATCGTGGGCGAAGTGAAAAATATTCTGGATGTTGGATGTGGAAACGGAGAGTTTTTATTCGCTTGGAAAAAGCATTACAAAGCAATAAAAGCTGTCGGTGTCGAGCCGAGCAAAAAGGCGGTTGAATTACTCAGAACTAAGTGGAAAGAGGATATTGAGAAAAATCCTGCTGGGACGGCGGGAGGGCTAGAGTTCCAAACTTCTTATGCTCACAAACTGCCTTTTGAAACGGATTCTTTTGATATTGTAATGGTATGGTCAGTATTGCACTGGATTGGTAGAAATGAGTATCTTCAATCTTTAGGAGAGTTAATCCGAGTTTGTAATAAGTATCTAGTGGTTATGGATTTTGTTGGGCAAAAAGACTATAGAACCCCATATTCTCATAAAGATGGCCTTTTTACTTACAAGCAAGATTTCGAAAGAATTGTTTTAAACTCAGGAATTATGCATTCTATCGAAGAAAAACGATGGTACGTTGAACCCGCAAACGGAAATTTATGCTTTATTAACAAAGCGCAATTAAATCCTTTTGATAAAAGCATTAATTATCACTCACGAAAAATGATTGTATTTCAAAAAGACTATGAAGCTTTGCCGGTCAAATCAGAGGATGATTTTGAATAAGAATTTAATCTACGGTTGTAGTGATCTTTTCGGTAGAACATTGTGTTTTGCTAAGTATTTACACAAGCTATAGTTTTGTAACTAATGCTCAGCAAAACTAATTTGGCTAGGTATTAGCTTTTATGTTTGCACGGAGCATAAGCCCGAGGTGCTTGATTCTGTATCTAACTTGATTTACGAGTATGAAAATGGCCGCAACGTTACGAGTCTGCCTAATAGCTAATCTATCAGGCCGGCTCCAATCAATTGAATTGACCAAATTATGCGCATTTCCTTTCGCGCAGATGACTTATTAAACTAGTAGGATTCATAATGTATTCACCAAAATCAACTCTGGAAGTGCAGGGCGTAAAAATTGGCGAAAAATACCCGACCTATTTCATCGCTGATATCGCTGCTAACCATGATGGCGATCTCGAGCGCGCCAAGGACCTAATCTACCTCGCGGCCGAAGCAGGAGCGGACGCTGCCAAGTTCCAGCATTTCCAGGCTGCATCCATCGTAAGCGATCACGGTTTTAAGAGTCTCAAGATTCAGGTGTCGCATCAGGCAAAATGGAAGGACTCGGTATTCGATGTTTATAAAGCCGCTAGTGTTAATTTGGACTGGACGGCGACGCTGAAGGAAACCTGTGAAAAAGCTGGTATTCCTTTTTTTACGACACCTTATGCTCTGGATTTAGTTGACTATTTGGATGCTTATGTGCCCGCTTACAAGATTGGGTCAGGTGATATCACTTGGCTAGAGATGATTGAGCGTGTTGCTAGCAAACAAAAGCCTTACTTCTTGGCGACAGGCGCAGCGACAGGGGATGAAGTGTATCGCGCCGTATGCGCCGCACTTGCCATAAATCCCCAATTCGCCCTAATGCAATGCAATACTAACTACACGGCTAGCCTGGACAACTTCAAGCACATCCAACTTAATGTGCTTAAGACCTATCGAGCGATGTATCCGGAAATGGTGCTTGGCCTGTCTGACCATACTCCGGGGCATGCAACCGTGCTCGGTGCTGTGGCGCTAGGCGCCCGAATGATAGAAAAACATTTTACGGACGATGTTAGTCGCGTCGGCCCTGACCATGCTTTTTCGATGGACCCACGAACCTGGCGTGACATGGTTGATCGCACCCGTGAGCTAGAGCATGCTTTAGGGAATGGCATTAAAAAAGTAGAAGAAAATGAGTCACAAACGGTCATCCTACAACGTCGCTCTGTACGGTTGGTCCATGATATGGGCGAAGGTGAAGTTATCGAGGCTAAAGACCTAGAAGTCTTGAGGCCCTGTCCTATGGATGGACTCCCACCTTACAGTATCAGCGAAGTAGTCGGCAAAAAACTGCGCAATGCTAAAGCCGCTGGGGAGCATCTAAAAATTAGCGATATTGAATGAGCGCTAAGTTGAAGTCAGCGAGAGTCGCCATCGTAATTCCTGCATTCAATGAGTCCGAAGTGATTGCAGCAGTTGTGACCGGTTTCTCGGCCTACGGTGTGCCGATTGTAGTTAACGATGGTTCGACAGATAACACCGAACAATTAGCACGGGGCGCTGGTGCTATAGTAGTTGCACATAGATTAAATAGTGGCTATGACAAGGCCCTCGCTAGTGGCCTAGCGAGGGCGGTGGCAGAAGGCTTTGACTTCGCAATCACGGCTGATGGTGACGGCCAACATCAGCCCACAAACATAGAAACTGTTCTATGTGAGTTGTCGGATGGTGCAGATCTAGTAGTTGGTATTAGGGGTCGATTCCAGCGATTTTCTGAGACTTTATTCTCAATCTTAGCTAACAGGCTCTGGGGTATCTCAGATCCTTTATGCGGCATGAAAGGATATCGTCTTTCAAGACTGAGGGGTGTTAATAGTTTGCACTCTTACTCGTCGATTGGGACGGAGCTTGTCATCCGGGCTGTTCGATCTGGCTGGAACATAAAACAGATTCCTGTAAGTACTCGTGACAGAAAAGACCAATCGAGGTTTGGTGTAGGTGTGTACGCAAACTGGGTGATCTTGCGAGCTATGCTGTTGGGGCTCTTTCGTGCTAAAGCATTTTCCATTGAGAACTAAGAGGAGCGATTAGCTTTAGTGTTTATGGCAAATGTATTGGTGACTGGTGCTACAGGATTATTGGGAAGTGCATTGGTACCTTTGCTCAAAGAGCGAGGGCATATCGTAACAAGCTTGGGCCACAGTCACGCTGCTGACATCAATTTTGACCTCGTCAGCTATGAACAAGCAATGCGCGCGCTTGACCAAGTTCGCCCAGAAATCATCATTAACTTGACAGCTCTGACGGATGTCGATCGTTGCGAGACTCATCCACAAGAAGCTTATTTGCTCAATGTGAAGCCGGTTGAAAATATGTGCGGCTGGATGCGGACGACGGGCGCTCGTTGTCATTTGATCCAGATTTCTTCGGACCAGCTTTATGACGGCCTAGGGCCTCACTCGGAGGATAAGGTGATCATCCGTAACCACTATGCAATGTCCAAGCTCGCGGGTGAATTCGTTGCGGGGACGGTCAGCAGCACCATTCTGCGAACTAATTTTGTCGGCCGCAG
>JBBAQJ010000028.1:0-6391 GCA_040400365.1 Polynucleobacter sp.
CAATCCGCTTGGCAATCGCGGCGCTACAAATACCAGCTAAAACGGCCCATTCCAATGAGATGGTCACGGTACCAACCCCCGTAATGACCATTGGGATCCATTCTTGCGCCCCCGAGCGAAATTCATGGCGAATTTGCCCAAGATCGATCAGGTTCCAAGCCACCGCTAGGAGCAAGGCGGCAATGACGGCATAAGGCAGATGCTCCGCTAATGGTGAAACAAAGATCAAGATCACTAACAAGAAGACTGCGGCACAAATCGCGGCGAGCGGCGTTTGCGCATTGGCTGCCAAGTTAACACCAGAGCGATTGAACGATCCACTCGATGGATAGGCAGAAAAGAAGGATCCGCCCACATTCGCAAGCCCCTGACCAATAAACTCCTGGTTTGCATCAAACGAGTCATTCCGTTTCAGTGCCAAAGCACGCGCGATTGCCATCGCTTCGGTGGAGGCCAGCAGAGTCATCACCAAGACAGGCCCAAATAGGAGCTGCAGATGCTCCAATGAGAGCACGGGATAGGAGAGCGGCGGCAATGCTCCAGGGATCGCACTCACTTTACGGATCCCAGAAAATGAGGTGAAGTACTGCTCCAGAACCAGCAGAGCAATACTACCCACAATGACTGCAATTAGCATGGCGGGGATCCAACGATTGAGCGGTTTCCATAAACGCATGGTTACCAAGGTAATCAGGACTAAGGCCAATACTTGTGGTCGCCACTGGCCTTGATGAATCGCAGTCAGGGTTTGCTGAATAGTATCGAGCACACTCGTGCCACGTGCGATCTCAATACCTAGCAAGGTTCCAACTTGGCTATTAATGATCAGTACAGCAGCGCCAGCAGTAAAGCCCACAATCACCGAATGTGGCACTTTCTCAACCCACTTGCCCGCTCCACCCAAACCTAATGCAATCTGAATCACGCCAATCAGAAAACTGAGCGTGAGTACCAACACCACGTAATGCTCGCTCTCCGGAATCGCGAGGGGTGCAATCAAAGCCATGGTGGTGAGCGAGATCGCATTGGCTGGCCCGGTCACCATTAAGCGGCTTGATCCAAAGAATGCAGCAATAATGCACGGGACCATCGCAGCATACAAACCATAGTGCGGGGGCATGCCTGCTAATAAAGCAAATGCAATCCCTTGGGGCAACACCACGATGGCACCCGTTAATCCAGCAAGAAGATCTGCACGAACCACTCCCGGCTTCTGATATTCGGGTAACCAACGGGCGAAGGGCAAAGAGAACCGCAATTTATGAATGATCCTAAGTACTTGGAGTCAGCGTGGCACAATTTAGTCATGCCATCACCGCTTCTCCAAACTCCACATTCTAGCGATAGTCTTCCGCCCGAGGGCTGGTTTGCCTCGAAACTACCGCAGGTTGCTACCACCATCTTTACAACCATGTCGGCATTGGCTGCTGAGCACCAGGCCATTAATCTCGGTCAAGGGTTTCCGGATTTTCCGTGCGACCCAGCCCTACTCGATGCCGTCAATCACGCCATGCGTTTGGGTCACAACCAATATGCCCCCATGCCAGGCATTCTTGAACTGCGTGAAGCGCTCGCGCAGAAGATTGCAACCCTTTATGGCCATCACTACGATCCGCACTCTGAGATTACGGTCACCGCTGGGGCAACCCAAGCGATCTTTACTGCGATTCAAACTTGCGTTGGCCCTAATGATGAAGTCATTGTGATTGAACCTGCCTTTGATAGTTACTTACCAGCGATCCAATTGGCTGGTGGCACAGCGGTTACCGTTGCGATGGACATTGTGCGCGATCGCGATGGACTCGTCGATGCCTATACCTTGCCATGGGAAGCGCTAGCGAATGCGATTACTCCAAAGACCCGTTTAATCATTACCAACACACCACATAATCCTACGGCCAGTATTTGGGATGCCGCGGATTTAGACCGCTTGTATAGCTTGGTCAAAGATACCTCGATCTTGATCCTCAGCGATGAAGTCTATGAACATATGGTGTTTGATGGCAAACCTCACGAGAGTATCGCGCGCCATGCGGCACTCGCAGAGCGCAGCTTCTTGGTTTCTAGTTTTGGCAAGACCTTTCATGTCACGGGCTGGAAACTCGCATTGATTGCTGCTCCTGCTGCACTCATGCATGAATATCGCAAGGTACACCAATTTAACGTGTTTTCAGTCAATACACCCATGCAATATGCCGTTGCGCAGTATATGCAAAACCCCGAGCATTACATGAGTCTTCCAGCGTTTTACCAAGCCAAGCGCGATTATTTCCGGGCGGGGCTTGCAGGTACTCCACTGAAGTTATTACCGTGTGCGGGTAGTTATTTTCAATGCGTTGATTACACCGCTCTACCACGCAAAGAGGCAAGTCTTCCGGAGGCAGAGTTCTGTGGGTGGTTAACCACAGAATTAGGCGTTGCAGCCATTCCAAACTCTGCCTTCTATGCCGATCAAACGGAATCAGGTGTCATCCGTTTTTGTTTTGCCAAACAAGAGTCCACACTGAAAACCGCACTGCTTCGTTTACAAACCTTAGCACCATAATCAATACCGACAAGAGAGCCATGATGAAAAAATCCATGATTGATGTATACAGCTGGGCCACTCCCAATGGCCATAAGATCCATATCATGATGGAAGAATGCGGCTATCGCTTAGATCGCGATTGGCGTGCCATTCCGATTGATATTGGTAAAGGGGATCAATTTAAACCTGCTTTTCTGAAAATCAGTCCCAATAATAAGATTCCAGCGATCGTTGATCCCGATGGGCCCGATGGCAAACCGATTCATCTATTTGAATCGGGCGCTATCTTGCTCTATCTTGCCAATAAAACGGGACGCTTCTTGCCCAAATCAATTCGCGGTAAATACGAGACCATGGAATGGTTGATGTTTCAGATGGGCGGCTTAGGCCCGATGTTGGGCCAAAATCATCATTTTCGTTTATATGCACCCCAGAAAATCGATTACGCCATTGAGCGCTATACCAATGAAGCAAAGCGCTTATATGGCGTCTTAGATGAACGCCTAAAGAAAAATAAATTCATCGTCGGCAATGAATACACGATTGCCGATATTGCGATCTATCCCTGGACGCGTCGTTGGGACAAACAAGGTATGGATCTCAAGAACTACCCAAACTTCAAACGCTGGTTTGAGATGGTTGGTGCACGACCCGCGGTGCAACGCGGTGTTGAGGTATTAACAACTCTACGTAAGCCCGAGATGGATCCAAAGGAAAAGGAACAGTTATTTGGCGCAACTCAATATCAACGCAGGAAGCTAGCAAAATGACCATCACCTCGATTGGAATCATTGGCGCTGGTACGATGGGCAATGGTATTGCACAAGTGGCCGCCAGCGCTGGATATGATGTTGTATTACTGGATGTTAGCGATGCAGCGCTCGAGAAAGGTTTAGCAGCATTAAGCAACAGTCTTGATCGCCTGATTAAAAAAGAAGCGATTAGTGCTGAGCAAAAATCCCAAACCTTGACGCGGATTAAGACCACTACGCAATATACCGATCTTGCTTCAGTCTCTTTGGTGATTGAGGCCGCCACTGAGAATCAAGCCATCAAAGAATCGATCTTGCAACAAGTAGATCAGGTGGTTAGTAAAGATACGATTATTGCGAGCAATACCTCGTCCATCTCGATTACGCACCTGGGTTTACTCAACTCACGACCCGAGCGTTTTATTGGAATTCATTTTTTCAATCCCCCACCTCTTATGGCCCTCATCGAGGTCATCATGGGTAAAGAAACCAGTCCTGAAACGCTGCAAGCCGTGCTGGCGATGGCCACGCGTATGGGTAAGGAGCCTATTACGGTGCAAAGCTCACCTGGCTTTGTCGTCAATCGCATCCTTTTGCCAATGATTAATGAAGCCTTCTTTGTCTTACATGAAGGAATTGCTAGCCCCGAAGATATTGATACGGGTATGAAACTTGGCTGTAATCACCCCATCGGCCCCCTAGCATTGGCTGACCTAATTGGTCTAGACACTTGTCTGGCGATCATGGAGGTGTATCACCACGAGTTTAAGGATGATAAATATCGCCCATCCCCTCTACTGATTGATTTGGTGGCTAAGGGGAATTTGGGGCGCAAGACCGGACGTGGAGTATATGCCTACGACAAAAAGTGAGTTGCCATCGATTGTGCGGATCCTCGGATACGCGGGGCTCATTCCATTTATTGGGTTAGCGTTTATGGTGCAGCTTGCCGATAGCCCTAACGATATGATTGCTCTTGAGTCATTGGTGGCCTATGGTGCAGTGATCGTCTCATTTTTGGGCGCTTTGCACTGGGGGGCTTGCTTTAAGACAATTGGCACTTCAACTCAAAATCGCTGGCTGGATCATAGCGTTTGGATTTGGGGGATCATGCCAGCACTCATTGCGTGGTTAGCGATTCATATCTTTATCCCATTGGCACTGCTCTTACTCGCAGCTACTTTGATCGTTCAGCGCGCAATTGATCAACGCACCTACGCATACTATTTTGCGAACGCTCAAATGGCAAATGCATTCCTACACATGCGTACCCATTTAACGGTTGTGGCTTCGGTATGTTTAATCTGGGCGGGTCTAACCAGCCTCATTCGTAATTACTAATGGAATCTTTTGTTACTAGTGTTTCTGGTGGGCCGCCGCAATGATCTTCTCGGTATACGCAATCGCTAATGCCGATAGAACAAACGTTATATGAATCATGGTTTGCCAAAGTAAGGTTTTCTCATCATACGAAGCGGCATTGATAAACGTCTTTAGCAGATGAATCGAAGAGATCCCAATAATCGCGGTAGCTAGTTTGACCTTTAGCACCCCAGCATTGACGTGCGAGAGCCATTCAGGCTGATCGGGGTGATCATGAAGATCTAAGCGTGAGACAAAGGTCTCCCAGCCACCCACAATCACCATCACCAAGAGATTGGAGATCATCACCACATCAATGAGCCCCAAGACAATCAGCATCAAGGCGGTCTCGGTCATTTCCTTATCTTTCATCATCGTGATGAGATGAATTAGCTCTAACCAGAACTGCCAAACATAAACACCTTGGGCGACAATGAGGCCGATATAAAGAGGAGCCTGTAGCCAACGGGACATAAAGATCCAACGCGGCAAGGGGCGTAATTTCTTTTCGATTAAGAATTCTTTGTTTTCACTCATAACTGGCATTTTAGCGAAGTTTGTGTCATGGTCATGACCTTAGCGGCTTCCCCAAAAATGCGAGAATATCAAGGCCATGCCCAGCCTATTTGACTCCAAACCCATCGCGCCATTAGCCGAGGCTTTACGCCCCAAGACCATCGAGGAAGTGATTGGTCAGGCGCACTTATTGGGACCCGGCAAACCACTGCGCTTAGCGTTTGAAAGCGGTCAACCGCATTCAATGATTTTATGGGGGCCGCCTGGGGTTGGCAAAACTACGATTGCTAGATTATCCGCACACGCCTTTCGTCACTCCTTCATTGCGATCTCTGCTGTCCTTGCGGGCGTTAAAGAAATCCGGGAGGCGATTGAGCAGGCGCACCATGACATGGCTCAGTTTGGTCGGCAAACGATTTTATTTGTTGATGAGATTCATCGATTTAATAAGAGTCAGCAAGATGCACTGCTACCCCATATGGAATCAGGTCTCTTCACAGTGATTGGCGCAACCACTGAGAACCCTTCCTTTGAGGTCAATGCTGCCCTCCTCTCACGTGCTCAAGTGTATGTTCTCAAACCACTCGCCAGCGATGAGTTAAGGCAACTCCTAGCGCGTGCGTGTGAGCATGCTTTACCAAGCGTTACGCTCAGTGACGATGCCATGACAACCATCGTAGCCTATGCCGATGGGGATGCACGGCGCTTAATGAACTTAATCGAGCAATTGCAACAAACCGTCCGCACCCAAGCTATTACTGCGGTAGATCGGGCTCTGATTGAGAATACTCTCAATCTCAATGCGCGGCGCTTTGATAAAGGTGGTGATCAGTTTTATGACCAGATCTCGGCCTTGCATAAATCGGTGCGCGGCTCGCATCCGGATGCTGCGCTCTATTGGTTATGCCGCATGCTCGATGGCGGGGCTGATCCGCGCTATCTCGCACGTCGGATTGTTCGGATGGCATGGGAAGACATTGGTTTAGCCGATCCGCGCGCGATGCAGCTTGCCAATGATGCTGCACAGACCTACGAGCGCTTGGGATCACCCGAGGGCGAGCTAGCCTTAGGTCAAGCCGTGGTTTATCTGGCGGTTGCACCCAAGAGCAATGCGAGCTATCACGCATTTAATGCGGCTCGCGCTTTTGTTGCCACCGATCGCAGTCGCGAAGTACCAGTACATTTGCGCAATGCCCCGACCCAACTCATGAAGGACTTGGGTCATGGGCGCGAG
>JBBAQJ010000028.1:6401-17616 GCA_040400365.1 Polynucleobacter sp.
CCTCATGCCTACGCCGCAGGAGAATCGTATTTACCTGAAGGGATGACAGAGCCGCGCTGGTATGAGCCGGTTGAGCGTGGCCTCGAAAGTAAGATTGCGGAGCGCATGGCCTTCTTGCGTGGCTTGGATGAGCAGGCCAATAAAACGTAATGCATTGAGCGTTTGTGAACTAATAAAATTACTATATACTGTATAAATATACAGTATATGAAATCCCCTGATTTAAACCCTCTGCTGTCTTCGTGCTTCGCCCCCATCCGGCGTGGGTCTTGCTATCGACCCCTGATCGCTGGACGCGCACCTGCCGGGTTTCCATCACCCGCTGCCGATCATTACGACAAACGCCTTGATCTCAACGAGCACTTGGTCTTACATCCGGAGGCTACATTTTTCTTACGAGTGAAAGGCAACTCGATGATTGGTGCGGGGATTCATGATGGTGACTTATTGGTAGTGGATCGCTCGCTTGAACCCAGTCATGGTCGCGTCGTGATTGCAGCGCTTGATGGAGAACTCACCGTAAAACGCTTACACCAACAACGCGGCAAGATTTTGCTTTGCGCTGATAACCCCGATTACCCTGCGATCGAGATTCGTCAGGGGCAAGAGCTGCAAATTTGGGGGGTCGTCGCGCACGTGATCCATAAGGTGTAGTAATCCATGCGCCCTGTCTTTGCTCTGGTGGATGGTAATAATTTTTATGTCTCGTGTGAGCGGGTCTTTAACCCTCGCCTCGAAGGCAAACCCGTTGTGGTGTTATCCAATAATGATGGCTGCATCGTTGCCCGCAGCCAAGAAGCGCGCGCACTCGGTATTCGGATGGGAGCTCCCTTCTTTGAAGCCAAACATCTGATGCGCTCGCACGGCCTAATTTGGCTCAGCTCTAACTACACCCTGTATGGCGATATGAGCGCTCGCCTCATGGCCCTCTTAGGAGAATTCGCACCCCACCAAGAAATCTACTCCATCGACGAATGCTTTCTGGATCTAACCGGTATCCCGAATGATTTGGTAGCACATGGCCAGCAAATACGTAAGCGCACTAAGCAATACTTAGGACTGCCAACCTGTGTTGGAATTGGTCACAGTAAGACCTTAGCCAAATTAGCGAACCATATTGCCAAGAAACGTTTGCACTATCAAGGCGTATTTAGTTGGTCGCATTGCAATCGCCTGGAGGCCGATGCCTTAATGGCCGATATTGATATCGGTGAAGTATGGGGTGTGGGTCGACGCCTAAAGATCAAACTCGAGCAATGCGGTATACGGAGCGTATGCGATCTGAAATATGCCTCAACTAGTTTGATTCGTAAACGCTTTGGTGTCGTGCTTGAGCGTACCGTGCATGAGCTCAATGGCATTAGTTGCCTTCATTTAGAGGATACCGAAGACCATCAGGTGGTACGTAAGCATCAAATTATTTCGAGCAAAAGTTTTGGTAAGCCCGTGCATCAACTCGATGAGCTACGCCAAGCAGTGGTAAGTTATGTCACGCGCGCTGCCGAGAAATTACGCCAACAAGGTTCGTGGTGCTCCCATCTTCTGGTTTATCTGCGCACCAATCCATTTGCACCCCATCACCCTCAATACGCTAAGAGCATTACCATTCCGTTATTAGTGGGTACAGATGACACGCGCATCTTGGCCAAATACGTTAGCGCAGGTATTGAGCGCATTTATCGTCCTGGCTTTGCGTATAAGAAAGCAGGAGTGATGTTGTTGGGTCTGCACCCAGCCGGTCAGGATCTTGGCGATCTTTTTTGTAAGCCGCTACAACGTGAACGCTCATCCCAACTCATGCAAGTGATGGATCGACTCAATCAAGAGTACGGCTCTAATACCCTACGCCTAGCAGCTGCTGGTTTACGTCCGCAGTGGACTATGCGCTCTTCCCAGCGTAGCCCCAACTACACCACGGCCTGGCATGAGCTTGCCCAAGCATGCGCCAATCGCTAATACAATGAAGTATCCATAACCATTGCAATTAAAGGAAATACGATGCGCAAATTTTGGCTCTCACTGGGTCTCGCTATTAGTATCACCACCCTTTCAGGGTTTTCATACGCAGGACCCAAAGTCGAATTTAAGACTAATCTCGGCAACTTCGTTGTCGATCTTGACTCCGACAAAGCCCCCAAAACCGTCAATAATTTTTTGACCTATGTAAAGAGCGGTTTCTATAACGGCACCGTATTCCACCGCGTGATTAATGGTTTTATGGTGCAAGGTGGTGGCTTTACCACCGAGCTGGTACAAAAACCAACGCAGCCACCCGTGGTCTCTGAAGCACAAAATGGTTTAAAGAATCAGATCTACACCATTGCCATGGCAAGAACTTCCGATCCTGATTCAGCAACCGCGCAGTTTTACATTAATGTCAAAGACAATCCAGGCTTGGATTTTCCCAATGCGATGGGTAATGGCTATACCGTCTTTGGAAAAGTAATTTCAGGGACACAAACCATCGATAAGATTAAGCAAGTACCAACCGGGGTTGCTTCAACCCCACGCGGTCGCATGGCCGATGTGCCCAATACGCCTGTTGTGATTGAGTCGGTCACCATCCTCAAATAAGCCAATGCTATTGCTAGACGATGTTGAGAGTAGTCGGGAACAACCCACCAGTCGACTCTATCAACACGTCCAACAAGAGTGGTGTGCTAATCGATTTAATGACTTAGATACATGCTTTGATGGCATCGAGACCGCTCTAGGTCAGGGTCAATATGTCGTCGCACTCTTTGCCTATGAGCTCGGTTATCACTGGCACGGCATTAAGTGCAAGCACCCAGAGCCACTGCCTTTACTCAGGGCATGGTCTTTTGCAGAAGTTAGCAAACTCTCCAAAGAGGCGGTCGATGCGTTTTTACACGAACGCCTAGCGATTGAGTCAACTCCCAGTGGCATCCTCAATCGGCATGACTCCATCAATCAAGCGCGTTTTACCGAAGATATTGAGCGCATTCAAGCATGGATTGAGGCGGGCGATACCTATCAAATTAATCACTCCTACCGGGTGTATGGCGAGGCCTATGGCTCACCACTCGCTCTCTATACGCGCTTGCGAGAACGGCAACCGGGACGTTATGGTGCGTTCATTGAAGATGGTCGTCAGGCAGTCTTATCCCAATCCCCCGAACTGTTGATTCGGCGCTCTGGCGATACCCTAATTGCAGAACCTATGAAGGGTACGGCTGATGCAGCTTTGGCACAGGCAAGTGAGTTAGCGAATGATCCCAAGAATCAAGCGGAGAACGTCATGATTGTCGATCTCCTACGTAATGATCTTGGGCGCATTGCACAAACTGGATCGGTTCATGTTCCAGCACTCTTTGAGGTCAAGCAACATGGTCAGGTTCTACAAATGACCTCGACCGTACAGGCAAAGCCACGACCTAATCTTCGGGTTGAGGATGTGCTTCGGGCTGTGTTCCCCTGCGGCTCAGTAACAGGGGCTCCCAAAAAACGCAGTATGGAGATTATTCAAGCGTTAGAGGATCAACCGCGTGGCTGGTATTGCGGGGCATTGGGTTGGTTTGATCCTAATGGCGACTTTGCGATGAGTGTGCCAATCCGCACGCTGCAGATGAATCAACGCCCGCAATGCGACTCGTCATCGTTTGTCTTAGGTGTTGGTGCCGGAATTACCATAGACTCCGATGCCAACACGGAATACCAAGAGTGCCAACTGAAGGCATCATTCTTAACGAGCCTGCCAAGCGGTGTGGGGATCTTTGAAACCATCCGTTTTGATCCTGGTAGCGACCCCACCCGTATTGCAAACTGGTCAAAGCACCTTGAGCGCCTATCGAGCTCAGCTCGTGATTTAGGAATTCAATTTGATGACGAAGCTTTGCTGAAGATGATGCAAGCGGCTGCTTCAGATCTAGCTCACGATCGTATCCATCGCGTACGAATTGATTTAAGTGCATCGGGGCAACTGTCACTATCGCATTCCGTCATTGAAGAGCTCACCGGTCCTGTTCAGTTATTTTGGGCTCATGAGATTTTGCAAGGCGATTACACACCACAGCAACTCACCATGCAGTCGCATCATCCCCTATTGCGTCACAAGGTTAGCGAACGCGTGATCTACGATGCCGCTTGGCACAAAGCGGTCGAGCTGGGTGGCTTTGATGCCTTATTTATCAATGAGCAGGGGCACGTCACCGAAGGTGGGCGTACTAGCGTATTGATTCGTGAGGATGTCAACGGCCCATGGCTTACCCCGCCCCTATCTGCTGGTGTACTACCGGGTGTGATGCGTTCGGTCATCTTGGCCGACCCGAGCATGAATGCCCGCGAGGCTAACCTGACTATTACTCAGGTAGTAAACGCTAATGAAATAATGTTATGCAATGCTTTGCGTGGAATGATTCCGGCTCATTTATGAACTACTGCTCCTCCTGCGGCTCTAACGTCCGCCTGCAAATACCACCTGACGATACGCGCATGCGTCATGTTTGCGCTCAATGTGGTGAGATTCATTATCGTAACCCGCGCAATGTGGTCGGCACGATTCCCATTTGGGATAACCAAGTCCTTCTCTGTCGACGCGCGATTGCTCCTCGGCATGGTTACTGGACTCTGCCAGCGGGTTTCCTAGAAATTGGTGAAAGCACTGAACATGGCGCCGCACGCGAGACCCTGGAGGAGGCTGGTGCGCACGTCGATATTGGCCCCCTCTTCTCACTTCTCAATGTGGCGCACGTCGAGCAAGTGCACCTCTTTTATTTGGCACAGATGCGCACACCTCACTTTGAAGCGGGTATCGAGAGTTTAGAGGTCGGCTTATTTACTGAAGCGCAGATCCCCTGGTCGGAGCTTGCCTTTCCAACAGTAAAGCAGACCTTGGAGTGGTATTTTGAAGATCTCCGTGGCAGCGGGATTTTTCAGGGACGCACGCGCTCGCGCGATATTTTGCCTGGTGAGCGCATTGAGTAAGTTGTATCACCGATCATGAGCACCATCCCGTGGCTTGGCCCAAGTGATCCATTCCCTAACCCACTCACTCAGCCTGATCCTGACCCAGAGGTTCCGGGACTACTGGCAGTGAGTGAACGGATCTATCCTGGACAATTAGAGCGCGCTTACCGAAGCGGTATTTTTCCCTGGTACTCCGATCATCAGCCGGTCTTGTGGTGGTCGCCCGATCCACGCATGACTCTCAGGCCCGCGAATCTCAAAATTAGTCAGTCATTACGCAAAACGATCCGCGCATGCTTGGATGATCCAAGCATGACATTGCGGGTAGATCATGATTTTTCGGGGGTGATGCGCTCCTGTGCCACCACCGCACGCCAGGGCCAAGATGGCACGTGGATTACCCATGAAATCATGGATGCATACACCGCATTGCATGAGCAAGGTCATGCCCATTGCATCACCTTAGAGCAGAATCAGCAAGTCATTGGTGGCCTGTATTGCGTCTCCTTTGGGGCCATGGTGTTTGGTGAGTCGATGTTTTCGAGGGTTCGCGACTCCTCCAAGCTCGCTTTAGCAGCCTTGTGCGCATGGTGCTACGATCATGGGGTGACTTTCATTGATTGCCAACAAGAGACCGCCCACCTGCGCTCCTTAGGAGCCATGCCAATTAGCCGCTCTGAGTTCCTGCGGCACGTAGAGCGCTCTTCACTTACTCCAATCCAAGGAATATGGGCGATGGATAAGTTCATTTTGGAAAGATATCTGCGATGAGCCGCGTCCACGAACTTCCGATTACGGCGATTCAGTTCTACGCTACGGCACCATACCCGTGCAGCTACATTCCAGAGCAAATTGCCCGCTCACAAGTTGCCACCCCCACGCATTCGATTGGCGCTGATGTTTATAGCAATCTAGTCAATGCAGGTTTTCGTCGCAGTGGCTCGTATACCTATCGACCCTATTGCGATCATTGCAAAGCCTGTATTGCGACCCGCATTCCAGTGGCTTCCTTTACCCCCAATCGCAGTCAACGCCGCACTTGGCAAAAACACGCCGGCTTGCAAACCCAGGTCTTAAGCCTTGCATTTACTAACGAGCACTACCAACTCTATCAGCAATATCAATCGACCCGTCATCACTCCAGCTTAATGGAGTATGACAACCAAGAGCAGTACACGCAATTCTTATTACAAAGCCGAGTGAACTCGCGCATGGTGGAGTTTCGGGATGGGCCAAATGATCCACACCCTGGTCGTCTGCGCATGGTGAGTATGATTGATGTCTTGGAGCAAGGAATCTCCTCGGTCTATACCTTTTATGATTCCAGTCAAGCGAGCACAAGCTATGGCACCTATAGCGTCTTGTGGCAAATTGATCAGGTTTTGCAACTGGGTCTACCCTATTTATATTTGGGCTACTACATCGCACAAAGCCCTAAAATGTCATATAAGATTAAATTTCAACCACTGGAAGGATTGATCAACGATCAGTGGCAACGCTTGTTGCCGCATCAGCATACTGATGATTAATACCTACCCGCTTGTTCGCCCCCTGTTGTTCTCAATGGATCCCGAAGAGGCTCATAATTTTTCCTTCGCACAACTGGATCGCTTGGAACGCTGTGGACTTCTGAAGGCTTTGATTGGCAAACCCCTCATCAAGCCGGTTGAACTCTGTGGGTTGCGATTTCGTAATCCAGTGGGTTTGGCGGCCGGCTTGGATAAAGATGGCAAACATATTGACGCACTCGCGAGCCTTGGCTTTGGGTTCTTAGAAATTGGCACTGTTACCCCCGTGCCACAGCCGGGTAATTCCAAGCCGCGCATGTTTCGTCTACCAAGCGCATACGCCTTGATTAATCGCATGGGCTTTAATAACGATGGAGTCGATGCCTGTATCGAACGCGTCAAGCGCTCTCGGTTTTATCAAAAAGGTGGTGTGATTGGTCTTAATATTGGTAAGAACGCCAGTACACCCATCGAAGATGCTGCCAATGACTACGTCACCTGCATGCGCAAGGTCTATCCGGTGGCAAGCTACATCACGGCCAACATCTCATCACCAAATACTAAGAACTTACGCGATTTACAGGGCGAAGCAATGTTACGTCAGCTATTGCAAGCACTTCATCAAACCCGCGAGGATTTAAGTAACCAGTTGGGCGTGCGTAAGCCACTCTTTCTAAAAATTGCACCCGATCTCGAGGCTGCAGACCTCAAGTTGATCGCTGACCTCTTGCTTGAGTTTGAGACCGATGCAGTGATCGCCACCAACACCACCATCGCTCGCACCGGAGTAGAAGAGCTCGAGCATGGTCATGAAACGGGTGGCCTCTCAGGGTCACCGGTCTTGGCCCGCTCCAATCAAGTCATTCATGATTTATTTCAGGTCCTGCACAACCGCATTCCCATTATTGGGGTTGGTGGCATCCTGTCTGGTGAGAACGTTAAACAGAAGCTGGATGCGGGCGCTAGTTTGGTGCAAATCTACACTGGGCTGATCTATCAAGGCCCTAAACTAATTGCAGATTGTGTACGGGCCTTTCCTTAAAAAGTTCATTTGCTTCTCAGTTGTTCAATTGCCCGTGTTGATTTACTATTGGATTTCACAATACGCAATGCTGTAAAAACTCATTACAATCATTGATATGGATAGCAAGGCAAACAAAAACTCGGGTGACGTCAGCAAGACGGCGATTCAGGTCGTTGAGCGCATGATGAACCTCCTTGATTGCTTGGCTGATCAAGAGGAAGCGAGTAGCCTCAAGCTACTCTCTCAAAAAACTGGTCTACATCCCTCCACCGCACATCGTATTCTTAACGACATGGTGGCCTGTCGTCTTGTTGAACGCGGTGATGGCGGTACCTATAGGTTAGGCCTAAGACTCTTGGAACTCGGTAATTTGGTCAAAGAACGCTTATCGGTTCGAGAAGCTGCTCAACTGCCCATGCGAGCCCTTCATAAGCTCACTGGCGAGACCGTCAACCTCTCGGTTCGTCAGGGTGACGAGATCGTCTATGTCGACCGTGCTTATAGTGAACGCTCCGGGATGCAGGTAGTTCGGGCGATTGGTGGTCGTGCTCCCTTGCACTTAACCTCCGTTGGTAAATTATTCTTGGCTTTAGATGACCCTAATCAAGTACGCGCCTATGCAACCCGCACCGGCCTGGCCGGGCACACGCGCAATAGCATCACACAACTAGCCAAGCTTGAGAGTGAGCTTGGGAGCGTTCGCCATGTGGGCCACTCGCGGGATAACGAGGAGCTTGAACTCGGAGTAAGTTGCCTCGCTGCCGGCATTTTGGATGACACGGGGAAGTTAGTGGCAGGTCTTTCGCTTAGCTCGCCAACCGATCGCATGCAACCCGATTGGCTCAAGGCCTTACAAGAAACTGCCCTGCAGATTTCGAAAGGCCTGGGTTATAAACCCCAAACGAGTTCCAAAAACGATTAGTCTTTACATTGTGAGACGGCGAATGGCCTTTGGCTCACCGGGCTGATAACTTTCAATCCAATCGCGCACACGAACCGCATCCGCAAAACGCGATTGAGTTCCGACTGAATCTAAGAAAACTAGCAGCAATGGTAAGCCATTAACCCTCGCCTGCATGACCAAGCACCTGCCGGCCGCGCTGATGAACCCAGTTTTTTGCAAACCGATTTCCATATCACCCGCGCGCACGAGACGGTTGGTATTCAGAAACACCTGTGGGCGTTTATTAATGACCAAGGTAGTATCAGGCCACACCGAGAACTCCCGAATTAACTTGTAGTTGTACGATGCAACCAACATTCTGGCCAAGTCCTCAGCAGTCGACACATTGGTGGCCAATAAACCGGTTGGATCGGTAAAGTTGGAATGGGTCATTCCCAAAGAGTACGCCTTGTGGTTCATGACTTCGACGAAAGCCTTGGCGCCACCTGGATAATTGCGGGCCAATAAATATGAGGCACGGTTCTCCGAAGACATCAGTGCGAGTAACAAGGCTTCCTCGCGGGTTAACTTGGTTCCCAAAGAAAGGCGAGACTTAGCGTAAATCTTGACGTCTTCTTGAGTAATGGTCAACACCTCGTCAAGGGGTGCATTCGAGTCAAGCACCACCATCGCGGTCATGAGTTTGGTGATCGATGCGATCGGCAAACTAACATCAGGATTTTTCTCAAAGAGAATTTCTTTGGAATGCTGATCCACCACCATCGCTACACTCGACTTGAGATTGAGATCATCGGGTTGATTCCGCAAACCCATTGCGGTCGCAAATGATGGACGGCCAGCTGCTAGCGGGGGATTCTTCGGGCGATTGACTGTGGTTCGCACCTGCTTCGGATTGGCAGACTTAGGCTTTTGGGCCACTGTCGACTTGTTTCCTTGGGTGCTCTGTTTAGGTTTGTTTTCTTGGGTAGCACTGGAAGACTGGGCCAAGACCGGCTCAGTGATACCGAGTGCGATGCTAAGAATACCAAGGAGAAGAATCTGGAGGGGGCGTCGGGCCCCTGTCTGCTTTTCAGACAAATGACGAGTAACTGAATAAATGAACGCCTGAAACAATCTCAATGTAAATCCCAGAATTGAGTACAGTTGCACAATAATAACCGGATTAGCGCTTGGCCAGTATTTTTCCTTGATAGTTAACCAAGATCACTGCAGTCATGGTGAGCAATAGCCCAGCGAGCATCATGAGGGTCAGGGGCTCATCAAATAATACCCAGGCCATCAGCGCCGTGGTTGGTGGTGTCAGATACAAAAGGCTAGTGACCTTTGTGGCAGCCCCCTTACGAATCAAGATAAACAACAAACTAATCGCTCCAATCGAGGTGGGTAAAATACCCCAGAGCAAGGCTCCAATCACCGGTGCATTCCAAACAATCTCGCGGGTCTCAAAGATCAAGGCAACAATTAAACATAAAAGAGCTGAGACCGAAAACTGAATCATTGATCCGGCCAGAAGATCAAAATCAGGGCAGTATTTTTTCTGGTATAGCGTACCAAAGGTAATGGCAAATAAGGCAGCAATCGCAAAACCATAAGCGCTGATTGGAATATCCAAAAAGCTGGTTTTATCAGCAACCACCAAAGCCACACCACCAATTCCCAGAACTAGGCCTAGCCATTGGCGATAGTTAACGCGCTCGGCAACCCATGAAGCACTCCACGCCGTTAGGATGGGCTGCAATCCCACAATCAATGCGATCAATCCGGCGGTCATTCCCAAACGCACCGCGCTCCACACGCCCATTACATAGCCAAATTGCAATAGCACTCCAGCGACTGCAATATGAATGGTCAGGGAGCGCTTCGGCCAGATGGGTTTCCAGAACAAAATGATGAGGCCCATCACGAGCAGTACGCCAGTAAAGCGCAGGAATAAAAATGTGGCAGGCTCCATGTATGGCATGCCAAAGCGCGCAATGATGAAGCCCGTACTCCAGATAAATACAAACAATGGCGCGGCAAAAGCCTCAATCGGAGTGGCTGACTTCATGAAGTGGACGGAGGCTTGAAAACACCCATTGTATGCTGATGCACACTCGCAATTTGGATCGTTTGATAATGAATCTGCACAGTATCGTCAATTGGGTTAGCGTACCCTCCTGCCATCGCAATTGCGATTGGGATACCTCGCTCTCGCACAAATGCCATAACGCGTTGATCACGTAGCGCTAGCCCCTCTTTTGTGAGGGTGAGACGACCCAAACGATCGCCCTCAAACGGATCGGCCCCTGCCAAGTAAATCAGAAACTGAATCCCTTGTTGTGATAGAAAACCGAGGGCCCGCTCAAGCGCCTCTAAATAGATGATGTCGCCAGTGCCATCAGCCAAGGCAATATCTAGATCGCTGCTGGTCTTTGCAAATGGATAGTTTTTCTCGCCATGGATCGAGACCGTGCAAATTGCCAGATCGTGTTGCAAAATCGCCGCCGTACCATCGCCTTGATGAACATCCAGATCCAGAATACCGATTTTTTGAAGACCGATTGGGTGCTTTATCAGCACCCGCGCCGCAATCGCGACATCATTGAAAACACAAAAGCCTGAGCCCTTATTGCGGTATGCATGGTGCGTACCGCCCGCCAAATTGACTGCGACACCCTCCTCGATGGCAGATTGGCATGCGGCAATCGTGGCACCCACCGAGCGACGGGAGCGCTCCACCATTTTCTCTGACCAAGGAAATCCGATTTCTTTCTGTTCTGCCTCACTCAGGGTTCCACCAATCACCCGCTGCAGATAGGAAGGATCATGGGCCAGAAGCAGTTCCGTGTCGCTTGCCCTTGGCGCTTCAAGTAA
>JBBAQJ010000029.1:0-13414 GCA_040400365.1 Polynucleobacter sp.
GGCGGGCATAACCACCAACCCCTTGGGCAATCTCGCGTTCCTCATCGGTTTCATGGGGCACATCGACAAATTTGGCGCCAAGGGACTCAATTTGCTCTTTGGCGGCAGGTCGCACGTCAGAGGCCTCAATGACCGAGCCAAGGCGCTTAGCGGTTGCAATGGCCTGCAAACCGGCAACTCCAGCACCTAAGATTAGGATGCGGGCAGCTTTTACGGTTCCCGCAGCCGTCATCAACATGGGCATAAAGCGCTGATACTCATTAGCGGCCAACATCACAGCCTTGTAACCAGCAATATTGGCTTGGGAGGATAGGACATCCATACTCTGGGCGCGCGTGGTCCGTGGAGCGGCCTCAAGGGCGAAAGCAGTGATTCCCTGAGCTGCCATGGCAGAAATTCCTGCATTATCAAAGGGATCGAGCATGCCAATCAGGACGGATCCGGCCTTGATTTGCTTTAGCTCATCGGCCTGGGGAGCACGAACCTTAAGAATAATCTCACAGGCAAATGCGTCGGCTGCAGAGCCAATACTGGCCCCAACGGCCTCATAGGCACTATCGGGAAGGCTGGCGCCAACCCCTGCACCTGATTGAATAATGACTTGATGACCCTGGCTAATTAGCTTTTTAACGGTCTCAGCGGTCGCGGCAACCCGGGTCTCTCCGGGTCTGGTTTCCAGCGGCACTCCAATGCGCATGGCGTATCTCCAAAAGCAAGAATTTTTAAAAAAGGAACTATTTTAATTAATTAGCCATGCCTTGTGAGCTAGCCCGCCCAGTCTCCTGTATATCCCTTTGGCCAGACCTTGACCGAGACTTTTACAATATGTGAGCTTGAAACAATATCCGTATTTTCGCACTTTTTAATGGTTACCCCTAATTCTTCAAAAATTACAAGCTCTGGCAAGCCAAAGGTAGTGGTGGGCATGTCGGGAGGCGTTGACTCCTCGGTGGCTGCCTGGTTGCTGAAAGAGCAGGGCTACGAGGTGGTTGGTCTCTTTATGAAAAACTGGGAAGACGACGATCAGGATGAGTATTGTTCCGCGCGGCAAGATTGGATCGATGTTGTATCTGTTGCCGATCTCTTGAGGATTGATGTTGAAGCAGTGAATTTTGCCCAAGAGTATCGTGAACGTGTGTTTGCTGATTTTTTGAGAGAGTATGCAGCAGGTCGAACACCAAATCCCGATGTGCTGTGCAATGCCGAGATTAAATTCAAAGCGTTTTTAGATCATGCGATGCATTTGGGGGCTGACTTAATTGCTACTGGGCACTACGCCAGAGTTGAGCGCCATGCAGATCGTGTGCAATTACTGAAAGCTCGAGATCTTACGAAGGATCAAAGTTATTTTTTGCATCGCTTAACGCAAGCCCAATTATCCAAAGTGTTGTTCCCACTTGGCGACATCACTAAAAAAGAAGTTCGTGAGATTGCTGCAGATTTGGGTTTGCCCAACGCTCGCAAGAAAGATTCAACGGGGATATGTTTTATTGGCGAGCGCCCATTTCGAGAATTCTTAAACCGGTATTTGCCGAGAACCCCAGGCCCGATCATGAGTGTCGATGGCAAGCAATTGGGCGAGCATATGGGCTTGGCATTCTTTACTTTGGGGCAGCGCAAAGGAATTGGTTTGGGTGGGAGCCAAGATGGAACCGGTGATGCTTGGTATGTAGCCCGCAAAGATCTTGCGAATAACACGCTCTATGTTGCACAAGGCCACGATCATCCCTGGCTGCTGAGTGAAACTTTAGCTGCGATGGATGCTTCATGGATCTCAGGGCATGAACCGCCGTTAGGTCAATACAGCGCAAAAACTCGTTATCGGCAAGAGGATGCACTCTGTGCCATTACCGCCGAACAAGGGGATTCCTTCGAGTTGCAATTCGAGGCAGCTCAGTGGGCGGTGACGCCAGGCCAGTCCGCCGTTCTCTATCAAGGCGATGTTTGCTTAGGCGGCGGAATTATCGTTCGCTAAGAATTACTGCGCTGGTGGCGCAGTCTTTTTGAACGAGGCACGATCCGATAGTTGTGCAAAATGCGTGGCAAGGTTTGGGTATTGAGTTTTCCAGTTAAGCTCAGGAAAGCGCAATTCAAACCAGCCAAGCGTACATCCCAAGGCAATGTCGGCAAGGCTAAATTGATTGCCATGGCACCATTTTGAGTGACCTAAACTCTTTGACATGGTCTCCATGCCCTGATGCACTTTATACATTTGTCGCTCAAGCCACTTTTCGCTTTGCTCGCCCTCATTTCGAAAGGTTTTTTCTAGGCGCGCCAAAATACCGGCATCAATCACGCCATCGGCCAATGCTTCCCAGGTTTTAACCGCGGCACGCTCCCGCCCAGTCGCAGGGATCAGCCTACCTACTGGACTTAAGGTGTCGATGTATTCGGCAATGACCCGCGAATCAAACATCGCGCCACCATCATCCATCAGAAGGCACGGAACCTTACTTAAGGGATTAAATTGTGCAATCGAGGTCTCTGAGTCCCATACATTCTCAAGGACCAGTTCGGCATCAATCTTTTTTTCTGCCATGACGATGCGTACTTTGCGAACAAAAGGGCTAGTTAGGGATCCAATAATTTTCATAAGGGCGCAGTATAGCAATCTATGAGGTCGGCCATAAACCTATTAAAATCAAGTTTTGATTACTTTGTAACGAGAACCCCTTGTCCACGCTATCTTCATTAACGGCACTATCGCCACTCGATGGTCGGTATGCAAAAAAACTCGATGCTCTACGTCCCTGGCTATCTGAGGCAGCTTTCATGCAACAACGGGTGGTTGTCGAGATCCAATGGCTTTTGGCCCTTAGCGAGGCAAAGTTAGCCAATATTCCAAAGATTGATGCAGCTGATGAGGCTTTTCTCTTAAAACTAGCCAGTGATTTTTCAGAAGCAGATGCCCAGCGCATCAAAGATATCGAGGCGATTACCAACCACGATGTCAAGGCGGTTGAGTATTGGTTAAAAGAAAAAGTAGCGAAACGTCCAAAATTACTGAAGGCTAGCGAGTTCATCCACTTTGCCTGCACATCGGAAGATATTAACAACACCTCGCATGGTCTCATGTTGCGAGGCGCGCGTGATCATGTATTGATCCCACAACTGCGTTTAATTTCGAAGGCCTTAAATGATCTCGCGGTTCGGCATGCCACCATACCAATGCTCTCTCGGACCCATGGTCAACCAGCCTCGCCAACCACCTTGGGTAAAGAAATTGCCAATATGGCAAAACGCCTAGAGCGAGCGATACAAGCGATTGGCAATGTCGCACTGCTTGGCAAGATGAATGGCGCGGTTGGTAACTACAACGCTCATCTAGCAGCGTATCCAGAGTTTGACTGGGAGCAGTTTGCCAGAGGGGTTGTCGAAAAGCGACTTGGTTTGGAATTTAATCCCTATACGATTCAGATTGAACCCCACGATGGTATGGCCGAGTTATTTGATGCAATTGCTCGTGTCAATACGATTTTGCTCGATATCGATCGTGATTTTTGGGCTTACATCTCGCTAGGCTACTTTAAGCAAAAAACGAAGGCAGGGGAGATTGGTTCTTCGACCATGCCGCACAAAGTCAATCCAATTGATTTTGAGAACTCCGAGGGTAATCTTGGGATTGCGAACGCACTCCTTCGCCATTTAGCTGAAAAGCTTCCGATTTCACGCTGGCAGCGTGATCTTACGGACTCCACCGTTTTACGTAATTTAGGCCCGGCATTTGGTCATAGCGTGTTGGCATACGATAGTGCTCTACGCGGTCTGTCTAAATTAGAGGTCAATGTTGCGGCGATTGCATCGGATTTAAATGATTGTTGGGAAGTTCTCGCTGAGCCCATCCAAACGGTCATGCGCCGTTACGGGATTGAGAACCCTTATGAGCAATTAAAGGATTTAACCCGAGGCAAGGCGATTACACGTGATGTATTGCAGCGTTTTATTAAGACCCTTGCGATTCCTGAGCCAGAGAAGAAGCGCTTGCTGAAAATGACTCCCGCTTCTTACACGGGCAAGGCCGCAGAGCTGGCATTGCGATTGAAGCCAAGTAAGCGTTGAGTCGATCCAATCGTCCGGCTGCGCATTACCCCTTTGGCCTCTATTTTTTCTATGAGGCAGTTTGGCATCTATGCATACCGCTTGTTATTTTGCGACTCCTATGGCGTAGTCGTCACCATCGTGGTTATCGTCAGAATATTGTTGAGCGCTTTGGATTCTATGGGGCTAAGAAATTACAACCCCAGCCGGTATGGATTCATGCGGTCTCGGTTGGTGAAACGCATGCAACCCAAGCCTTAATCGAGACGCTGCTCCATGAAGGCCACCCCATTCTTTTAACGCACATGACTCCCACGGGGCGTGAGGCGGGTAGAGCACTTTATTGGAAAGCGATTCAACAAGGTCGACTTACGCAAGTCTATTTACCCTACGATATTTGTTGGGCGATCGAGCGTTTCCTAACCCATTTTCAGCCCCGACTGGGACTATTTATGGAAACCGAGGCATGGCCCGGCTTTGTATTACGGACGCGTCAACTAGGGATGCCCCTCTTTCTGATCAACGCCCGCCTATCCGAGCGTAGCTTTAAGCGTGTACAGAGTTTTGGCAGAGCGGGGCAGGTACTGTTTCAGTCCTTTGCAGGCATTTTGGCCCAGTCAGCCCATGATGCAGAGCGTTATCACGCCTTTGGGGTTGAGAACGCGCAGATCGTTGGAAATATGAAGTTCGATATCGCCAGCCAGCCTGAAACACTCGTCCTAGGAAGGCATTGGAAAAACGCGCTTCAAGCTCAGGGGCGCATAGTAGTTTGTGCAGCCAGCACCCGAGCTGGCGAAGAGGGAATGATTTTGGATGCCTGGAAGCGTATTCTGAAGACCAACATTTGGCCCCATCCACCATTGCTGATTATGGTGCCACGCCATCCAGATCGCTTCTCTGAGGTAGCTGATCTTATTTATCAATCAGGATTAACCTTTGAGCGCCGCTCTGGCTTTAGTGATCCGCGCTCCACTGAAGAGATGGATCCGTCCTTGCATTGGGCAAAGATTGACGTTTTGCTTGGTGACTCCATGGGTGAGATGGCAGCTTACTATGCCGCCACTGATTTTGTGGTGATGGGCGGTAGTCTTTTGCCAACTGGCGGACAAAATTTAATTGAAGCATGCGCAAACGGTTGCCCAGTGATCTTGGGCCCACATACCTATAATTTTCAGAAGGCTAGTGAAGATGCCATTGCTTGCGGCGCTGCTATCAGAGTAACTGGCGATTCAGACGCAGCGCTAACGGATGCCTTAGCAAAAGCGATTGAAAATCTCCTACTGAACACAGTGGAGCGAAAAGAGCGTGCCAATCACGCACTTCAGTTTGCGGCCGAACATCAAGGCGCAACCCAGCGAATCTTAGAACAGCTTAGACCTGCGCTCCAAAGTTAGGATCATCAGGGCGATTATTTTCATTCGGCTTGCGATCGCCTTTGATAAGGTCTTCGCGTTTAATACCAAGCCACATCGCAATAGCAGCAGCGACGAATACCGATGAATAAATTCCGAACAAGATGCCAATCGTAAGAGCAAGCGCAAAATAAAATAATGTTGGCCCACCAAAAATTAGCATCGCGACCACCATCATCTCGGTACTGCCGTGGGTGATGACGGTACGGCTAATCGTACTGGTGATGGCATTATCAATAATCTCGCGAGGACTCATTTTGCGCTGTTTACGAAAGTTCTCTCGGATTCGATCAAAGATCACCACAGACTCGTTCACCGAGTAGCCAAGAACTGCCAATACAGCAGCCAGTACCGAGAGCGAGAACTCCCACTGAAAGAAGGCAAAGAATCCAAGAATGATCACCACATCATGCAGGTTCGCCAAAATACCAGCGACAGCAAATTTCCACTCAAAGCGAAATGCAAGATAGATCATGATGCCGATCACCACAAAGACGAGGGCTTTAACTCCGTCAACAGCCAGCTCTTTGCCAACTTGAGGCCCTACGTATTCAACGCGCTGTAGCTTCGCCCCAGAATTATTCGCTTCCAGTACTTGCATGACCGCAGTGCTTTGCTGCGCGGACGGAATGACTTGACCGGTTTGATCGCGTTGCAGAGGCAAACGAATCATGATGTCGCGTGAGCTACCAAAGTTTTGTACTTGGGTATCGGTGTATCCAACTTTGGCAATCTGATCACGGATTGAGTCAAGTGGGGCAGTTTGGGGATAGGTAATCTCCATCACGGTCCCACCAGTAAACTCAATTGAAAGATGCAAACCCTTTTGCCAGATAAAAAATACTGCTGCCAGGAAGGTAATAAATGAGAATGCATTGAGTAGCAATGCATGGCGCATGAAGGGAATGTCTTTGCGGATTCGGAAAAATTCCATGGCTTATTTCCCCTGTGGCCGCCAGACTTGGCCGATCGAAATAGACTGCAATTTCTTTTGGCGCCCATACCAAAAGTTCACCACGCCGCGCGCAAAGAAGACTGCGGAGAACATTGAGGTCAGAATACCGAGGCAATGGACAACCGCAAAACCTTTAACAGGTCCAGATCCAAAGGCAAGTAATGCAATACCAGCAATCAGCGTGGTGATATTGGAGTCCAAGATCGTGGCCCAGGCTTTATCAAAACCAATCGCAATGGCCGTCTGCGGAGCAGCACCATTCCGGAGCTCTTCACGGATCCGCTCATTGATGAGAACGTTGGAGTCAATTGCCATACCAATTGCCAATGCCATTGCCGCAATACCTGGTAGGGTGAGTGTGGCTTGTAGCATAGACAGCAAAGAAATCAAAAGAACTAAATTAACCCCAAGCGCAATGACCGAGAATGTACCAAAAAGCATGTAATAGGCAATCATGAAAATGGCAATGGCGGCAAAGCCATAAATGAGGGAGGTAAAGCCCTTCTCGATATTCTCAAGACCTAGACTGGGGCCAATGGTGCGTTCTTCAATAATTTCCATTGGGGCAGCCAAAGATCCTGCGCGAAGTAATAAAGCAAGATCATTCGCGCTCTCAGTAGTGGGTTGCCCAGTAATCTGAAATTTGGAGCCAAACTCACTTTGAATCGTCGCGATGGTGAGTACCTCACCCTTACCCTTTTCAAACAGAATCATGCCCATGGGTTTGCCAATGTTCTCACGCGTTACTTCTTGCATCACTCGTCCGCCAGCCGCATCCAGTGAGATATTGACGGAGGGCCGTTGATTTTGATCAAAGCCAGCGCTGGCGTCGGTAATGCGATCGCCTGTGAAGATCACGGATTTTTTAAAGACACCTAGGCGATTTTCACCAAAACGAAATACATCGGTACCTGGTGGCGGAGTCTCATTAAGACCAATCGTTGAAGCGACGGGGTCGGCTAGACGCGATTCAAGGGTTGCGGTACGGCCAATAATATCTTTAGCACGTGCAGTGTCTTGAACACCGGGTAGTTGCACCACGATGCGCTCCGCCCCCTGTTGTTGAATCACCGGCTCTTTCACCGCCAACTCATTGACTCGTTTATTGAGGGTAATGATGTTTTGCTTGACGGCATTTTCTTGAACTTCTTTCAGTGCGCTTGCCTTAAATCGCCCAACGAGTTTGGCACCATCAGCTGCTTTTTCAATGAGCCACTCCAATTCTGCTTGAGGACCCGCCAGTGCCGCACGGGCAGTATCTGCTTCTGTAGTCGATCCAAAACGAATCGTGATCGCATCGCCTACGCGCTCAATGCCTTGATGACGAATCCCTTTATCGCGCAGTTGTCCACGAATATCGGTCGCCAAGGAAGTCAGTTTCTTCTGGACTGCGCCTTGCATATCGACTTGCAACAAGAAATACACACCGCCACGCAGGTCCAAACCTAAAGGCATGGGAAGTGCATTGATTGAGCTGAGCCAATTGGGTGTATTGGAGAGGAGATTGAGCGCCACAATATAGTTGGGCTCTTTCGGATCCACATTAAGCTTCTGATGAATTAAATCCCTTGCCTTGAGTTGCGTATCGGTGTTTTCAAAGCGAATCTTGATGCTGCCGACATTACCAGTGCGCTCAAAGAAAATCCCCGTATTTTGAATACTCGATTCGTTCAGAAGTGACTCAATCCGAGATTGAGTGGTGAGATCAACCTTGATCGTCGGTTTAGCCGCGGAGATTTGAACGGCTGGCGCCTCGCCAAAGATATTTGGTAAGGCATATAAGAAACCAATGATGAGGGCTACCCCAATAACAAGGTATTTCCAAAGGGGGTAGCGATTCATAGTGCTGGCTTAGTGGGCACCAATGCGGCACCCTGATTTATTAAACGGATTTAATCGTACCTTTGGGTAGGACGCTCGTTACCGCATTCTTTTGCATCTGGACTTCGGTACCCGGTACAAGCTCAAGGGTTACATACTGATCTTTAACAGCAGTGACTTTCCCCAAAATACCACCAGCGGTAATGACTTCATCACCTGCTGTAAGTGCCTCGAGCATCGCTTTGGTCTCTTTCTGCCGCTTCATCTGAGGACGAATCATGATGAAATAAAGCACCACGAACATGAGGATTAAGGGGATAAAACTCATCAATCCACCAGCATCTCCGCCAGCAGCGGGGGCGCTTTGCGCAAAAGCATTACTAATCAACATCTTGGGGCCTCCAATTAATTACGACACGTAAGCCGCAATTCTAAACCGACTGGCTGTCGACCGGGATTTTGAGGCTTCCCCTAAAGCCTTAGTCTTGGTGGGGCTCAATTCCGCGTTGGCGTTGGCGATGGAACAGGGCTTTAAATTGCGAGAAAACCCCCTCTTTAAGGGCAGAGCGAATGCCTTCCATGAGCTCGAGGTAGTAGTGAAGATTATGGATCGTATTTAACTGAGCCCCGAGGATTTCATTGGCCTTTTGGAGGTGGTGGAGATATGAGCGAGTAAAGTGTCGGCAGGTATAGCAGGCACATTGCATATCAATCGGTCGATCATCGTCACGGTAGCCGGCATTGCGAAGTTTGAGATCCCCAAAGCGGGTAAATAGCCAACCATTTCGGGCATTCCGTGTTGGCATCACGCAATCAAACATATCAATTCCCATGCTGACCCCAAGCACCAAATCTTCAGGGGTTCCAACCCCCATCAGGTAATGCGGTAGATGCTTGGGTAGACGCGGCCCGGTATGGCTTAAGATGCGCTCAAATTCAGGCTTGGGTTCGCCAACAGAGAGGCCGCCAATCGCAATACCATCAAAGCCTTGATTGGCTACGCTTGCGAGTGATTCATCCCGAAGTTTTTCATACATGCCGCCCTGAACTATTCCAAATAGGGCATTACCGGTTTCCAATTCACGAAAGCGCTTGATCGAGCGCTCGCCCCACCGAAGTGACAGTTGCAGCGATTCGCTCGCAGATTTTTCGGAAGTCGGCTGTCCTTGAGTTTCATAGGGCGTGCACTCATCAAATTGCATCGCAATATCGCTATTAAGCGTTGCCTGAATCTCCATCGACACTTCGGGCGACATGAATAATTTATCGCCATTAATCGGTGAAGAAAAAGTTACGCCATCCTCAGTAATTTTTCGCAAGGCGCCCAAACTAAATACCTGAAAGCCTCCCGAGTCGGTCAGGATCGGCTTATCCCAGCCCATAAATCGATGCAGGCCACCATGTTTACGAATGACATCTAAGCCGGGTCGTAACCATAAGTGAAAAGTATTACCCAAGATAATTTGAGCTTGCATTTCGTGTAGGTCACGAGGGGTAACGGCTTTTACAGTGCCATAGGTACCCACTGGCATAAAAATAGGGGTTTGAACCTCACCATGGGGTAGGCGTATTTTTCCAAGACGCGCGTGGCTATCGGGGTCCTCTTGGATGCTAGTGAATTCGAGTGGGCTCATACCCGCATTGTCTCAGGTTCGCCTCAGAAACATCGCGTCACCGTAGCTAAAGAATCGGTATCTCTCACAAATGGCATGAGCATAGGCGTCGCGAATCGCATCGACTCCAGCAAAGGCACTGACAAGCATGAGTAGGGTTGACTTTGGTAAATGAAAATTCGTGATGAGTGCGTCGACGATTTTGAACTCAAAGCCAGGTGTAATAAATAAATTCGTTTCACCTTCAAGTTGACCGGTGATGGCATAACTTTCCAGTGTTCGAATACTTGTAGTGCCCACAGCAATCACCTTACCCTGATTTTGTTTGGTACGTTCAATTGCCTCGATCGTATTTTTCGGGATCGAATACCACTCATAGTGCATTTGATGGAGCGCCAAGTCTTCATGCCGAACCGGAGTAAATGTCCCCGCGCCAACGTGCAAAGTAATGGCTGCTTGTTGTACCCCATGATCGCGCAGACGATTTAGTAAGTCCTCATCAAAATGTAAGCCCGCAGTTGGTGCTGCAACTGCTCCAGGTTTTTGAGCCATCACCGTTTGGTATCGATTCGTATCTTCCTCATCGGGTGTGTGACTGATGTATGGAGGCAAGGGAAGCTCGCCATAACGCTCTAAGATAGCCATCGCATGATCGGGAAACATGATTTCGTAAAAATCACTATTGCCACCAATATTGACTCGACCATTTACCACGAGTTCTGGGGCATCATCGGGCGCGACTAAATTCGAATGGGCGCGCAGCCGAATTTTACCTCCAGGTTTTGGAACCTTGGAAGCACGAATCTGAGCAATCGCTTGATTGGGGCCCGTGATTCGCTCAATCAAAACCTCAACTTGCCCACCCGTTTCCTTTTGGCCAAACAGACGGGCTGGAATGACTCGGGTGTCGTTGAAAATGAGGAGATCATTAGGGCCAATTAATTGGACAATATCGGTAAATGAACGATCAATGCACTCAGATCTTCCATCCGCAGAATACGCCAGTTCCAATAGCCGGCTGGCCGACCGTTGCGGAAGCGGGTGCTGGGCGATCAGCTCAGGCGGGAGGTCGTAGTTGAAGTCGGATAATTGCATGGCATTACTATCGGTGTTGGGATTCTAACCATGAGAGCCAAGTCCAACCCAAAAGCACCCAAAACACCGAGCCGTGAGGGGTCTCCTAACCTGCTCGAGAAAATGGGGCTGACTACGCCTGCTGCATTGGCTCTTCACCTGCCCATTCGCTACGAGGATGAAACCGAGCTGTGGACGATTGACGAGGCCTGTGCATCGCCACTGCAAGGTCCGGTTCAAACGCAAGGGCGAGTGATTCGTAGTCAGGTTGTGTATCGACCCCGTCGACAGCTTTTAGTTACGATCGAGGACGATGTGGGCACCTTAAATCTGCGTTGGTTAAATTTTTACCCCAGTCAACAAAAGCAAATGGCAGTTGGAGTGCATGTGCGGGTTCGGGGTGATATTCGGGATGGCTATTTCGGTCCAGAGATGGTGCACCCGACCGTGCGCGTGGTATCACCTGATGCACCTTTACCTAAAAGCCTAACTCCGGTGTACTCGGTGGTTGCGGGAGTGAGCCAAGCCAAAATTCGGAAGGCAGTACTCAATGCCTTGAAGGATCCCAGCCTAGAAGCATGGTTGGCAGAAACAATGCCACAAAGTGCTTTAAGTCCTGCCGCTCAAAGTGTGATGCAGTGGAGTCTGCGCGATTCCATCTATTATCTACATCAGCCACCGGTTGATGCCGATACGCAATCCATCATCGAACGAACCCATCCTGCTTGGCGTCGGGTACAGCTGGAAGAACTTCTTGCACAGCAAATTTCCTTAAAGCAAGCGCATGCCAGTCGTAGAGCGCGCCCCGCGCCGCCAAAACAATCGAATTCGCCAAAAGAATTAAAAAACCTCCCCTTACAACTGATACGCGCTCTGGCATTTGAGCTGACCGATGCACAGCAAAGGGTATGGTCGGAGATTACTCATGATTTGAAAGAGCCGTTTCCAATGAATCGTCTTTTACAAGGCGATGTTGGGAGTGGCAAAACGATCGTCGCAGCTCTCGCTAGTGCGCAAATGGTGGAGCACTCGTTTCAGGCGGCCATCATGGCGCCTACGGAAATTTTGGCAGAACAGCATTATTGGAAATTTAAAGAGTGGTTTGAGCCGCTTGGCATTTGTGTAGTTTGGTTATCGGGTGGCATGAAAGGGAAAGAAAAAAAACACGCGCAGGAAATGATTGCATCGGGTAAGGCTCAAATCATTGTGGGAACGCATGCGCTCATTCAGGACGCCGTTCAATTTGCTGCGCTGGGATTAGCGGTGATTGATGAGCAACATCGTTTTGGGGTTCGCCAACGCCTGGAGATCAGCCAACGCATTGGCTCAGAAACCTACTATTGCCACCAACTCATGATGTCTGCCACCCCGATCCCTCGAACCTTGGCAATGACCTATTACGCCGATCTCGATGTCTCGGTTATCGACGAGTTACCACCCGGACGACAAGCAATTACTACTAAATTGGTTAAAGATGGCAGGCGCCAAGAGGTGATTGAGGGTTTGAAACAGTGGTTGCAAAAGGGCCTTCAGGCCTATTGGGTTTGCCCGCTGATTGAAGAGTCAGAAGCCTTGCAATTACAAACCGCGGTTGCTAGTCATGCGGAGTTATCTGAACATTTATCCGAATACAAGCTGGCTTTGATTCACGGACGCCTCAAGGCGGATGAGAAAGCGACCATTATGGCCGCCTTTAAAGCGGGTCAGATTGATGTATTGGTGGCAACTACGGTGATTGAGGTAGGGGTGGATGTTCCCAATGCTGCTCTCATGGTGATTGAACATGCCGAACGCTTTGGTTATGCGCAGATCCATCAATTGCGAGGTCGTGTTGGTAGGGGCTCCAATCAGTCAGCCTGCATCTTAATGTACTCCGAGCCCCTATCCTTGGCCGCCAAAGAGCGCTTACAGACTCTACGTGAGGTTTCGGATGGATTTGTGATTGCGGAGCGCGATCTTGCTTTGCGTGGCCCAGGAGAGCTTTTGGGAGCAAGGCAGTCAGGAGAGGCTATGTTGCGCTTTGTTGATTTGCAGCGCGATGCCTGGTTAATTCAGGTTGCACAAGAGCTCGCCGAGCATTGGTTGCGCTCATACCCGGAGCTAGTCGAGGCACATCTAGGGCGCTGGCTGGGTTCGCGCACAGATTTTCTAAAGGCTTGATAATACGCATATGACCTTAACTGAACTTCGCTACATCGTTGCAGTTGCTCGTGAGCGCCATTTTGGACGTGCCGCCGAAGCCTGTCATGTATCGCAACCCACTTTGTCGGTTGCCATTAAAAAGTTAGAAGAGGAACTACAAACCCAAATATTTGAGCGCACCAGTTCAGATGTGGCTCTCACAACTCTTGGCGCCGTGATTATTCAGCAGGCCCAACGGGTACTCGAGGAAGCCAACGCACTCAAGCATCTTGCAAAACATGGGCAGGATCCCCTATCTGGACCGTTGCGACTGGGTGCAATTTATACCGTCGCCCCTTATTTACTACCTAGTCTCGTTC
>JBBAQJ010000029.1:13514-14865 GCA_040400365.1 Polynucleobacter sp.
TTGCGACTGGGTGCAATTTATACCGTCGCCCCTTATTTACTACCTAGTCTCGTTCGTGTGGCGCGCGACACCTTGCCAAAGGCCCCATTATTTTTAGAAGAAAACTTTACGGTCCGCTTGATTGAGATGTTGCGTCAAGGAGAGCTTGACTGCGCCATTTTGGCAGATCCATTTCCAAGTGCCGGCCTTGATTTTGTTGATCTCTATGAAGAACCCTTCTTAGTGGCGATCCCTAAGGGGCATGAATGGTCAGACCGAAAATCGATTGGCCAAAAGGAACTGAAAGAACAAAATACCTTGCTATTGGGTGCCGGGCATTGCTTTCGGGATCATGTGCTAGGTGTTTGCCCCGAACTCAATCGATTTGGCACAGGCCTAACCCTTGGAGAGCATCGTAGTTTTGAGGGATCTTCCTTAGAGACCATCCGACAAATGGTCGCCGGCGGAATCGGAATTACGGTTTTGCCGCGTACCTCAGTTAGCAATCCAAATGATCGCGACGGATTGATCCTCTATATCCCATTTGAATCACCTGAGCCAACTCGGCGCGTTAGTTTGGTCTGGCGTAAAGGTTATCCTCGGGTTGAGGCCATGAAGGCAATTGCTCGGACCATTCGAGCGTGCGATTTACCTGGAGCGAGGTTGCTCTGATTTCTGAGCGTTTGCAGTCGTATATCCAGCTGGTGCGCTTGGATAAGCCCATCGGTATTCTTTTACTCCTGTGGCCAACGCTTTGGGGCCTTTGGATTGCGAGCAATGGTTTTCCAAATCCAATCGTCTTATTAATCTTTTGTTTGGGAACGGTCCTCATGCGAAGCGCTGGTTGCGCGATCAATGACTATGCTGACCGTCATTTTGACAAGCACGTACAACGTACACAACATCGCCCACTAACCAGTGGAAAAATATCCAAGTACGAGGCAGTTGCAATCGCCGTGATCTTGGCATTGATCTCATTTGGATTAATTCAGCCTTTCAATGGCTTGACCAAGCAGCTGTCGGTTGTGGCAGTTCTATTAGCAGCTATTTATCCCTTTACGAAACGCTTCTTTTCAATCCCTCAAGCAATCCTTGGCCTGGCATTTGGTTTTGGCATTCCCATGGCGTTTGCGGCAGTACAAAATCACGTACCACTGGAAGCCTGGATTTTATTTGCTGGTAATGTTTTTTGGGCGATTGCTTACGATACTGCCTATGCGATGGTCGATCGCGATGATGATATGCGCCTGGGACTAAAAACGTCTGCCATTACCTTTGGACGGTTTGATGTAACCGCAATCTCGATTTGCTATGGACTCTTGCTAGTCTCCCAAATTTGGGTGGCCGAAATGATTGAGCTAAGTTCTTGGTT
>JBBAQJ010000029.1:14965-17484 GCA_040400365.1 Polynucleobacter sp.
GTGGCGCCCATTAACGTTTGATAAGCCAATTCACGCGCGATCTCTGGAGTAAGCCCCATTTTTTCTCCGCCGGCTTGAAGGGCCTCCAGGAAGGCAAACACATATGCCGGGCCACTACCCGATAAGGCGGTCACCGCATCCATTTGGGATTCATTAGGCACCCAAATGACTTTACCAACAGCAGAGCCAATCGTTTGAGCGTATTGCCGTTGCTGCTCACTGATGCAAGCGGGTGCAAATAAACCGGTGATCCCTTGATTAATCAGGGCGGGGGTATTAGGCATGGCTCGGATGCAAGCGGAGTATTCAAGCCAGCGTGACATATCAGCAATTTGGATTCCAGCTGCAATACTCAGAATCGCAGGACCATGAGCAATAGCTTGTAAATATTGACTGAGTTCAGTAGCTGCGTTTTTAAAGTCTTGGGGCTTGATGGCTAAAACAATGATGTGTGCTGACTCAATCTTCTGACGCGCATTAGCCACAGCCGAATAGGTAGGAATCAAAAAATCATTCTCGAGAAGCTTGGCAGTTTGTGCTTGAGTTTCAATTGCGCAGATAGACTTTGGGTCGGCACCCTGCTGCAGGAGGCCGCAAATCATAGCTCTAGCCATATTGCCACCACCAATAAATACGGTATTCATCGGTTGGATATTCTTCATGACTCTATCTTAGCGCTTAGTTTGCGCTCCCCAAAAATTGCACTACCAACGCGTACCATCGTGGCACCCTCAGCAATCGCCGCCTCAAGATCATCGGACATTCCCATGGAAAGGGTATCAAAGTCTTCAAAACCAGCCACTTTTTGTGTTTGCATCCGAATATCCTCAAACAAGTGCCGCATCGCTGCAAAAGCCTCACGCTGCTCGATCTCGTTGGCACTCGGAGCTGGGATAGCCATTAGTCCTCGCAATACTAAGCCTGGAAGCGAAGCTACGGCCTTACATAGTTGTAAGGTTTCATTTGGCATCACACCCGACTTACTCTCTTCTTGACTGATATTGACTTGAACGCATGCCTGAAGCGGCCCTAGACGACTATGGGCTTGTCGTTGATCTGAGAGGCGTTGCGCAATTTTCTCGCGATCAATGGTGTGAATCCAATCAAAGTGTTCGGCGATATCCGATGTTTTATTACTTTGCAGTGGACCAATAAAATGCCACTCTAGCCATGGACGCAATTGATCAAGTCGCAAAATCTTCTCAACCGCCTCCTGCACATAATTTTCACCAAAGGCTTTTTGACCGGCGTGCATCGCTTCCTCAATGGCACTTGCCGGAAACGTTTTGCTAACAGCAATTAATTCAATTAACTCTGGATCGCGACCGTAGTGTTCAGCAGCCGCATCGATACGATGCCGAACAGTCATCAGGCGATCGGTAATTCGACTCATGGGTTTTTTGCCAATAATTGATCGATGATTTCAATCCAATGACGCACAGGCAGATCATCTTGATGCAAATGACTAATGCAGCCAATATTGCCAGAGACGATGGTCTTCGCTCCTGATTGCGCGCAGGCAGCCTCAAGATTTTGTAGTTTCTGAGACCGTAATTGCTCAGAAAGATTAGCTTGCAAAATTGAGTATGTGCCCGCTGAGCCACAGCATAGATGACTATCAGCACACAAATGAACTGAAATCCCCAGGCTCTCGAGAAGGCCCTCAACTTTTCCACGGATTTGTTGACCATGCTGCAATGTGCACGGGGGGTGGTAAACCACACCAGGTTTTGGATCCGAGCCAATTTGATTAATTAATGCGTCTTTAAACTCGGGTAAGAGCTCTGAAACATCTTTACATAGTTGCGAGACGCGCTCTGCTTTGTTTGCATAGACAGGATCCTTCGCTAACAAATGACCATAGTCTTTGACCATCACCCCGCAGCCAGACGCATTCATCACAATCGCTTCTATGGAGTCTTTACCATTCTCAATCAATGGCCACCATGCATCGATATTACGTTTTGCATCCGCTAGGCCGCCTACTTGGTCGTTGAGGTGATACCGAAGTGCACCACAGCAACCCGCTTTGGGGGCGCTGATTAACTGAACACCTAGAGCATTCAATACACGCAGCGTAGCGAAGTTGATGTTAGGCAGCATGCCAGGTTGGACGCAGCCATCGAGCATTAACATTTTGCGAGCGTGCTGTTGATTGGGTATTTGACCTGCTGGCAAACCATTGGGTACTTTACGAGCGATGGAAGTGGGCATTAGTGGCCGTATCATACGACCGATGCGCATTGCTGAATTAAACAAAGGTTTGTTCGTTAATCCTTCTTTTAATAGCCAACGCGTCAACTTCTGCCCAACCGGGCGTGATGCTGCCTTTTCTTCAGCCCACTTGCGGCCAATATCAACTAACTTGCCATACTCCACACCGCTGGGACAGGTGCTTTCGCAATTTCGACACGTTAAACAACGATCCAAATGGGTTCGGGTCTTTTCCGTGGGAGTCTGACCTTCAGCAATTTGTTTGATCAAATAAATGCGACCACGAGGCCCATCCAACTCATCAC
>JBBAQJ010000030.1:0-17196 GCA_040400365.1 Polynucleobacter sp.
CCTCGCATGCCGGAATCAAAATCCGGTGCCTTTACCAACTTGGCGACTCCCCTACTGCGTCATACTGATAAAACCGAATTGTAAGCGGGATTTTGTTTTAGACCCCGAACAAGCCGACCTACCCACCCTGAGGGAATTTTGAGCATCCGTTGTTCCAGATCGTGTCGATTGATCGATTCTGGTAGTACAGCAAACACACTACTACCGGATCCAGACATCCGACGGGTAGTATCTGGGAGCGTTTGCGCCAACCAATTTAATGCTCGATTTACTTCAGGGTAGAGCTCACAAGTAACTGGTTGGAGGTCGTTGGTAAACTGCCCAACTTCACCAGTCTTTGCAAGAAAGTCTGCCATTGTAATCGGAGCATGATTTCGGGTCAATTGATCGGATTGAAACACGGTCTGAGTTGCAACCGACTCTCCTGGAAAAATAATCAAGAACTTCTGATCTGGTAGATCAATCGATTCCAGTTGCTCGCCAATTCCTTGCACAAATGCGTTTTGACCAAATAAAAAAAATGGCACATCGGCGCCTAGCTTTAATCCCAGCTCACTCAATTCGGCTGGGGGAAGATGAAGATCCCAGAGATGGTTTAAACCAATTAACACGGTAGCTGCATCGGATGATCCACCACCTAAGCCCGCTCCAATCGGAATATTTTTCTCAAGATGAATTTCAACCCCGTATGGGTAGTGCGTGTGGTTTTTCAATAATTGCGCGGCCAGCACAACAAGATCATTCTCGGGGGAAATCTCTGGATTGCCGCCGTGCCGAATAATGTTGCTTTGCTTGAGCGGAATTAAAGAAATACGATCATACCAATCGACCAATTGAAATACCGATTGAAGCTCGTGATATCCATTTGGACGTCGACCGGTCACATGAAGAAACAAATTGATTTTGGCTGGAGCAAGGAGCTCGAGGCGATTACTCATTCACTTGATCGAAAATTAGGCGCACATCAATCGAGCCTGTGTTTGTATTTCTGGTCATGGTAAGACGCTCAATCTTCTTACTTTCATTCCATACATAGGCTAAATCCCACCCGTCTTGCGAGATCCGTTTTACTTGACCTTGGCTATCACGCTCAAGCCTGGCAGGGCTACCAGCTCGTAACTGCCCATTTAGCCAATTAGATAAACCACGCGCGGGTAATGGCAAACCTAAGGTATTTTGAATTAAGGTATCAGCGTCAATCGCACTCACTTTTTTACCGTCGCGTTCTAGAATGGCTTCGCCCGGGTTAATTGTGATCTTGGCAATTGCGCTTCCCATGGGCCCCCGAATTTCTAAGGTATCACTCAAGCCATTTTTGGTGAGGGTAAAGCTGCCTGATCCACCTTGATTATTGTTGGTGGGTCGATCGCTTGCCTTAACTGCAAAACGTCCATCCCATTGACTGGCGACCACATCCATCGAGATCGCCCACGATGGTTTTAGACGCTTTAAAGTCTCGCGGAGGGTCGTATTATTTGCGTCGATTAATTCACCCTGGCGCCAAGCTTCCTCTGCCTCAATGGGTCGATTAAGCGTCCAGAGGACCTCACCAAGATGGGCGGCAATATCAGCCTCAGGCTTAATACGAAATGCATCTTGAAGCTGCTTTAAGGCCAGCTCATTGTTACCTAAACGAAAGTTAACCCAACCCAAACTATCCAAAATAAACGGATCTTTGGGATCAAGGTTGTGCGCTTTCAGAATCAGTTCATACGCCTCTTTCAATTTGACATTTCGGTCGGCCAAGGAGTAGCCAAGTGCATTGAGTGCTTGAATATCATTTGGGTTGCGTTCAATCAGAGTTTTTAAGGTTTTCTCCATCACCTCAAACTGACCGGATTTCTCAGCAGCCAAAGCATAGCTATACAAAATTTGAGGATTGGAAGGGGGTGGAACGAGGGCCGTAACAATGTTGTAAAACGCATTTAAAGCCGCCCTCTCATCTTGAGCCCGACCTAATAGGCTTTGCCACTGCAGCAAAATCTGTTCACGCTCTCTGATATTTTGTTCTTTAAGAAGGGCGATGGCGGGTCTAACGGCATCTGACCATCGTTGATTGAGCATGAGAAGGGTAACCAATACCTCCTTGGGTTTACTCTGGCCAGGTGGTGAAAGTTCATCCCAAGTTTGTGCAGCGATTAAAGCCAGATCTGCTGCGTTTGCTGCAATTGCAATTTCCATCGCGCGTTGAGCTAAAGCAGGATCCCCTGTTTGTCGTGCTAGGCTCAGGTAGGTTTGATAGGCTAATCCAGCCTCACCTCGCTGCAAGGCAATTTCAGATGCAAGTATTTCAAATACTTGCTCGCTGGTAGCCCCTTTGGTCTGAGCTGAGGCAGGAACTAGGAAACCTAAAGAGAAGCAGCAAATAGCCCAAAGCAATCCGCGCTTCAGACTAGTATTTGCCAAAATGGAAGTCGATCGATAGCCCATCAGCACATTCTAATCCCCGAATCTACAATGTACCGATGCCGGAACTACCAGAGGTTGAAGTCACGCGTTTGGGGATTAAACCCCACATAGAAGGGCGTCAGATCACGCATGTCAATGTGATTGATGGGCGACTGCGTTGGCCTGTTCCTAAGGGCTTGCCAAAAATCTTAAAGGGCCAACGCTTGGATACGATCGAGCGCCGGGGGAAGTATTTATTGCTCAAAATGACCAATGGCTACCTGATCATTCATTTAGGCATGACCGGGGTATTGCGCGTACTGCCACAGGAAGACCCTCTAAAGCCACACGATCGGGTCTCAATTCATTTTGATAGCCTTAGTTTGCGGCTTCATGACCCCAGAAAGTTTGGTGCTGTATTGTGGCACCCATCTAGCAAAGGGGACGTGTTAGAGCATCCACTAATTCAAAAATTGGGGCCAGAGCCCCTTGCTAAAGAGTTTGCTGGGCATTTAGGTGCGACACGTTTGTACCAGTATTCCCGAAAGCGAACGATTTCGGTAAAGGCATTTTTATTAGCCGGGCAAGCGGTGGTTGGCGTTGGCAATATTTATTGTTCCGAATCCTTGTTTGAGGCTAGCATTCATCCAGGCCTATCCGCTGGCAAATTAACCAAAGCACAGTGTGAGCGATTGGCCGAGGCGGTACGAACCATTTTGAAAAGAGCGATTGCAGCTGGTGGGAGTAGTTTGCGCGATTTCGTGGATGCCCATGGTGAACCTGGTTACTTCATGATGCAAACCAAAGTCTATGATCGAGCAAGTGAGCCCTGTCGGGTGTGCAAAACACCGATTCGGCAAATGACCCAAGGTCAGCGCTCGACCTATTATTGCCCTCGCTGTCAGAAAAGATAGGTATGGGATTTCGTTTTTCCCAGGCTTTAATACGTTGGTCAAAGCACTATGGTCGTCAAGGCTTGCCCTGGCAGGGTCATCAAGATCCATACGCAATTTGGGTATCGGAGGTCATGTTGCAGCAGACCCAGGTTAGTACCGTCATGGAGCGCTACCCACAATTTATGCGTCAATTTCCCACAGTCAAAGCGCTGGCAAGCGCCGATCTAGATGCAGTGATGGCGCTGTGGAGTGGATTGGGGTATTACTCGCGGGCGCGTAATCTTCATCGCTGTGCACAACAGATCATGGCAGAGTATGCAGGACAGTTTCCCAGAACGGCAAAAGAACTTGAGAAATTGCCTGGAATTGGCCGATCCACAGCGGGCGCGATTGCTGCCTTTGCATTCGAGGAGCGCTCGCCAATCTTAGACGCCAATGTGAAGCGGGTGATTAGTCGATTTTTTGGAATTACTGGTGATCAACAAAGCCATGAGATAGTGCAATTACTTTGGGAATATGCAACGGCGCTTCTTCCCAAGTCGAAGTCTCAAATGCCTGTTTACACACAGGCACTGATGGATTTTGGGGCCACTTGGTGCACCCCGAAGAATGCTAAATGCCAAGGTCAGGATCGGTCGTGTCCAATGATGAGTGAGTGCAAAGCATATGAACTTGGTGAGGTCGATCGTATTCCAGCGAAAAAGAAGAAAAAGCAATCCCCTACGTTCACAACCAATATCTTTATGATTCGTTATCAGGATGAGATATTGCTTGAGAGGCGACCCCAGAAAGCGATTTGGGGTGGGCTATATTCCTTAATCGAAACCCCATGGCAGCCAATTGATCAGAAATTAAATTGTTCAAAACCAATGGATATTACGGGTTTACTTCATCAGACGATTCTTTCAAACCAGTTGTCGAAGAACGATATGGTGTCGATCGTCTCAATTGAAGAGAGCCGTGTTATCGAGCATATTTTTAGTCATCGACGGCTACGAATGCAGCCTTGGATTATTCATCTCAAGAGAAAATGGGCGTGTAGAGGCGCTGCGCTCGATTGGATTTGCATAAGTCAACTAAAGGAGTATGGCCTACCTCAGCCAATCCGGGTCTTTTTAGAATCCAGTTCTCGATGACGTTCTAAGATATACACGTCTTTGATCGCCGCCTCAGAAAAAAATTTATTTAATTGATGTACGAGGTAAACCGAGCGGTGTTGCCCACCTGTACAACCAACCGCTACCGTGAGATAGCTGCGACCATCTTTTAGATAGTGCGGCAACCATTTTTGGATATGCGACTCAATATCTGCAAGCATTTGTGATACTTCAGGAAATTGACACAAATAGTCAGCAACCGCTTGATCTAAGCCAGTTTGGTCGCGTAGAGCTACTTCGTAATGTGGATTTGGGAGACAACGAACATCAAAGACAATGTCTGCCTCACTGGGTACGCCGCCTTTGAACGCAAAGGACTCAAATATCAGCGCTAAGCCAATGGGCCGCTCTTTTAATTGATCAGCAATCCAGTGTCGCAGCGTGTGGGCAGGAATGTGCCCAGTATCAATTTGTTGAGCTTCGTTCGCTAAAGGGGCAAGCAATTCCCGCTCCATCTCAATCGCATCAATTAAGGTGGTCGATTGCGTGGGATTGGAGAGCGGATGACGGCGGCGTGTTTCTGAGAAGCGCTGTACCAAGGTGTTGGTATCCGCATTTAAAAATAACACATCAACTTGATGCTTATGGCGTAGCTTTTCTAGAAGTGCGGGTAATTGAGAGATCGACTCACCGCGTCTAGCGTCAATCGCAATCGCAATATGCTGACGTTGTTCACCTTCCATGGTCTTCACCAATTGTTCAATTAATGACACTGGTAAGTTATCAACGCAATCGTACCCGGCGTCTTCAAACGCTCGTAAGGCTACTGATTTTCCTGAACCGGAGATGCCAGTAATGAGTTGGATGCGCATCTTATAAGAGACGGCCTTGAGATTTATTTTGTTCGCTGTCGAGATTCATTTGATTGCGTTGACGCTCAATAAAGTCTTTGAGCGTATCAATGCCCCTCAGTTGCAAAATCGTGTTGCGAACAGCAGCTTCAACAAGAACCGCTAAGTTTCGTCCAGCGGCTACCTGAATTTTCACGGTCCGGATCGGAATATCAAGAACCTCGAGAAACTGGGATTCAATCGGCAAGCGTTCGAACTCACCATCATTGCGACGAACTAACTGCACAATTAGCCGGAGTTTTAGCTTCCGTCGAACTGCTGTTTCGCCAAAGATCGTCCGAATATCAAGTAAGCCTAAACCGCGAACTTCGAGAAGGTCGCGCAAAATCTCAGGACAGCGGCCTTCGATGTAATCAGGCCCAAGACGCGTAAAGTCAACTGCATCATCGGCTACCAAACCGTGGCCGCGAGAAATTAATTCGAGTCCGAGCTCGCTTTTCCCTAAGCCGGATTCACCGGTGATTAAGACACCAAGGCCTAAGATATCCATAAAAACGCCATGCATCGTAGCGCAAGGCGCCCCAATCTTCGTTAAGTAAAACCGTAGATGATCAATAACCTCCGCTGCAGAAGTATTGGTGGCAAAAAGGGGTGTGGAGGAACGTTGGCAATAGAGTTGCAATTCCTCATCTGCTCTGCAACCATCGGCCACAATAATGCAGGGGGGCTTACTGGCGATTAGAGAGGAAATTTGGGTTTGGCGTTCAGCACTTGGTAGTTTGGCGTGATAGTCAATCTCTTGATTCCCGAAGATCTGAATTCGGCTTGGATGAATCATATTCAGATGCCCAACTAAATCGGAAGAGGCTGCCGCAGACTTGACGGCATCTGCGTTAAATTTTCGGTCAGCGCCTTCGAGGCCGCTGATCCAAGACAGCTTTAAATCCCCAATATTCTCATCAAAGATCTGTTGAGCTGTGACGTCTTCGAGTAAGAGTTGCTGGCTCATTGCAAAGCCTCCCAATGGCAAATCAAGTCCCTAACTTTCTCAGGATCGGTCTCATTTTGCAACTGGTCGAGGGTTTGGGGGTTGGTGAGAAGTTGAGCAATGACCGCCAGGATTTCAAGATGCTCTTGGGTTGCTTTTTCTGGAATTAGGAGAAAAAAGAGGAGTGAAACAGGTTTGCCGTCTGGGGCTCCAAACTCAATTGGGGTTTGATGCTTAAAAAGAGCCGCGCACGGCTCTTGTAAGCCTTTAATTCGTCCATGGGGTATGGCTACACCGCATCCAAGACCGGTTGAACCCAGAGCCTCCCGGGCATTTAAGAAACTTAAGACGGTCTCGGACGAAATTTGAAGTTTGGTCGCAAAATACTGACTAGCATTTTCGAATGCCTGCGCCTTATTAGACGCTTGTGCATTTAAATTAATGCTGTCAGTAGTAAATAGGCGACTAAGAACATTCATGACTCCTGATTATAGGGGTCAATGCACTTAACTTTGTAGCTGATGTTTATCGTGCTGGTGATCCTGGATTCGCTCTTTGTGCTTAATGACCTGCCGGTCGAGTTTATCAATGACGGCATCCATCGCTTGATACAAATCTTCGTGATGAGCCTGAGCAAATAACTCCTTTCCTTTCAGGTGAAGAGTTAATTCAGCCGTTTGTCTTAGCTCTTTTTCTTTTGCTTTATCAACCATGAGAAATGCAGAGGCATCAATCACATGATCAAAATGTTTGCGAATTCGATCTAGACGATTTTCTAAGTGGTCACGAATGCCTGGCGTAACTTCGAGATGACGGCTGTTGATGCGTAAATTCATTACAAACCTCCATGATTAATGCCTACGCAAATGCATGGCTGGGATGCGCAGTGAGTCCCGATACTTCGCTACTGTGCGCCGAGCAACCGCATACCCTTGGTTTTCTAAAATCATTGCAATCGAGTGATCAGAGATGGGTTTGCCAGGAGACTCACTGGCCACAATACGACGAATAATTTCATGCACCGCAGTTGTGGAGACCCGATCACCTTGCTCTGAGGTAATGGAATGACTAAAGAAATGTTTCAGTTCAAATATACCCAAGGGGCAGCTTAAGTACTTTTGCTTCGTTACACGAGATACAGTAGATTCATGCAACTCTAGGTTATCAGCGATTTCTCGTAAAACCAATGGGCGGAGTGCAATATCCCCAGACTCAAAGAAGGATTGTTGCCGTGCAACGACCTCAGAAGCCACGCGCAGTATGGTTTCTTCCCGTTGCTGAATATTTTTTAATAACCATTTTGCCTCTGTCATTTTTTGGCGCATTGCACCAATATCAGTATGCTCACGATGTTCAGAGATGATGTTGATATATTCTTGATTTAATGAGACTTTTGGAACGGCGTCTTCATTACGTCTAGCGATCCACAGATTACGCTTTTTATAAACGACAATATCCGGGGTCGCCAAGTGATCGGGGCCATGGTCATAATTGGCTGCTGGATGATGGTTAAGGGTTTTAATTTTCCGAATCGCTGCCTCAATACTGCTTTCAGATTTACCCAAAAGAACCCGTAACTTTGCATACTCTCGGTTTGCCACCTTGGTTAAATGGGATTTGCAAATTTGTAGGGCGAGTGAAAGAACGACTCTTTCTTCACGTCGAATGGCGGCTTGATGAAGTTCCTCTTGAAGTTGGATACACAGACATTCACTCAGATCGCGTGCCCCAATACCAATAGGCTCTAATTGCTGTAAATGGCTTAATGCCATTTGTAATTCAGCAAGGGTGTACTGCTCCTGAAAACGTTCAGCGATTTCAAGGGTGATGATTTCAAGGCTTTCAGTAAGGAAGCCGCGCTCATCCAGGCAGGCTGCTAAGTAGTGCACTGCCGCTTTAAGTCTCGGATTGATGTTCATTACCCGAATTTGTTCGGCTAGAGCAGTTTGAAGCGATATCTGATTTGGTATTTGCTCGATTCCATCGCCCTCGATACTTCTGGAGTAATGTGGCGCGCTAGGCTCAAATTCAATGATTGGATTATCGAGAGCGGCTTTCTCAAGCTCAAGCTCAAGTTCGAGATTCGAGAGCATCAACAGCCTCACAGCCTGTTGAAGTTGTGGGCTGAGATTGGTTTGTTGGCCGAGGCGGGGGCTAATTGAAAAACGCATGAATCCATTCTAGGAAGGCTTCACTGTTGCCCGGGGCAAAAATTCACCAAATTGGTGCACTACATACGGAAGTTTTCTCCCAAATAAACCCTCCGAACCGCATCATTTTGAATAATTTCATCCGGCTTGCCAGCGGCCAGAACGCTTCCCTCGCTAATAATGTAGGCGTGGTCGCAAATGCCGAGAGTCTCGCGCACATTGTGATCGGTAATTAGAACCCCGATTTGGCGGTCTCTTAAAAAGCGGACAATCCGTTGGATTTCCCCTACAGCAATGGGATCAACGCCAGCAAACGGCTCATCGAGCAGAATAAATTTAGGAGAAGACGCAAGCGCCCTGGCAATTTCAACCCGCCGCCGTTCTCCACCGGACAGGGAAAGTGCTGGATTATTGCGCAAATGCGTAATTTGCAATTCGCCTAGTAACTCGTCTAAACGAACCTGAATTTGCTTTTTACTTAACGGTTTACCATTTGTTTCTTGAAGCTCCAATACGGCTTGTATATTTTCTGCCACATTCAGTTTACGAAAAACAGAAGCTTCTTGCGGTAAGTAGGACAGACCCATTCGGGCACGTTGGTGGATGGGCAGATGACTTATTTTCTTTTGATTTAAACGAATATCCCCACCATCGAGCGGTACCAAACCAACAATCATGTAAAACGAGGTCGTTTTGCCAGCACCATTTGGTCCCAATAAGCCAACCACCTCGCCGCTCGCTACCTCAATGCTCACATCGCGAACAACTGTGCGAGAGCCATATCGCTTTTGAAGTGATACCGCTTGAAGGACAGAAGGTGAAGTGGATGTCATCTTATTTAACAACCACTTTCTTTCTGGGGGCTAAGATCGCTCTTGATTGCGGGGGCTGATTTAGATCCAACTTTTGTGGTTTGATCTGATAACTCTCTTTGACATCTTCATATTCGATCTGCCAACCATGCAGTTGATCGAGCATTTGCATATTGAGTAGTCGCTTGACGGTGGCGTTACCAACTAACAAAAGTCTTTCTTTCTTATCATCATAGAGAATATCTTTGGCGATCCCTTGCATGAACTCATCTTGCAGGGTTTCGCGCCGTTGGCGCATTGAGGCTGGTAAATTAGACTTTCCGTTTAGATCAATCATTTGATGGCCCTCTGGGGTGACTAGGACAAAGCCACGCTCACCCGTGCCGACCATGCTACCTCGCACTAGAAGAACATCACCAGTTAGGGTGTATTTTTGCTTTACATCATCCAGATCAACTCGATCGGCATTAATAATCAAAGGCTTGTCTCGATCAGCCTGATTGGCTTTTGCAGGCATGGATAGCGCACTAAGAGCAAGAATAAAAATTAGGATTCTCAATTGCGACCCTTTTGCTCAGCAGGCTCGATTCGACCTCGTACTTGCCCCTTAAGGCTAGCGCTATGATCGACGTTATTGAACGTTCCACCACTACTTGAATTCATGATCGACATTCCCTGTTGAAGCTCTAATGGTTTATCGGTACGCACAATATCATCATTAATTAAAACTTGGAAGTAGCTTGAGCGGGCCAGCAATTGAGGCGCAGCCTTGCGATCGGCCAAAGCCTCTTGAGCCGGACGAAAAATTTCACCATTCTCATATAAGTCCAAGATCGTTAAATCGCCATCAATATGACCCCGCTCAGCACGAACCGTAACAGGCGCACCCTGATCTTGAAAGATACGAATCCGCGGCCGCTCTAAATCGATCGATGCATCGTCCTCATAGTGAATCAGTTTTTTTCCTAGAACGCGGTATTTCGTATGCCCTTGCTCATTAAGATTTGAAAGGGTTGCATTTTTAAGAACGTAATCAGGTACGTGTTGGGGCACGCGTGCTAGTGCAAGTGACTCTGGTGGCGCACTCCGTTTGACTAGCCAGAAAGTAGCTAAAGTTAGAGAGCCCATCAGTAAAAAGGGGAGAACGCGCAATAAACCGCGTACGATCCATAGATAAATAATGTGCCGAGAAAGTCTCATGAAGAGTTCGTCTTAGGCTTTGGCTTTAGCAAGCAGCAAATCGTAATGCCCCTGAGCTTTGAGAATTAAATCGCAGGCTTCACGAACGGCACCAAAGCCACCTTTCGCCTGCGTGACATAGTGGGCGACTTGACGAACGGCTTCGTGTGCTTGAGCAGGAGCAATCCGCAAGCCCGCCGATTGCATGATCGATAAATCAGGCCAATCATCACCCATCACTGCCAAGTCGATGGCAGGATTAAATGGAACCCGTTGTTGTAATTCTAAAAGCGCCAATTTTTTATCTTGAACACCAGTAAATACATTGGTAATACCAAGTTCATCGCAGCGTCCAAGCACCATTTTCGAGTGGCGACCCGTAATGACGGCACACTCAACCCCAACACTTTGAAGCAGTTTGATACCAAAGCCATCCTGAATATCAAAAGCTTTCATTAATTCTTTGCCGTCCGGTCCAAAAAAAACCTGACCGCTGGTGAGAACGCCGTCGACATCAAGAACCAATATACGAATCTGAGTCGCTCGTTCGAGAGCCTGGGGATAGTTGGTTAATGGGTTTGTGGTGTGTGATTGAAGAATCGGTGCCATCAATTAAATTACCTTGGCTGCAAATAGATCATGCAAGTTGAGGGCGCCTAGTAAGCGTTTTTCTGCATCAGCCACAATTAAGTGATTGATCCGATGCTGCTCCATCATTCCAATGGCCTCTTCAGCAATTAAATCAGGCGGTATGGTTCTTGGGTTATGGGTCATGGCATCCGAGAGACTAATAGAGTCGATGCTTACCTGTTTTTCGATCAGACGTCGCAGATCCCCATCGGTCAAAATGCCTAATACTTGGTTGGTGTCGTTCACAATGACAACCAAGCCCATCTTTTGACGACTCATTTCAGCAAGCGCTTGTGTAAATGATGCCTTTGCATTGATTTTGGGGGTGCTTGAAAGATCGCGCATCACCTCTGAGACATGGGCGATTAATTTTCGACCCAGTCTTCCGCCGGGGTGCGAGCGCAAAAAGTCTTCGGCCTTAAAGCCTCGCGCATCCAACAGAGAAACAGCGAGTGCATCACCCATAGCCAGCGCTGCCGTCGTGCTGGTCGTTGGTGCCATATTGAGCGGGCAAGCTTCTTTATCAACGCTAATATCAAGGTGTGCGTCTGCCAATTTAGCAAGCGAGGAATCAGGGTCCCCCGTAAGTGCAATTAATTTTGCGCCAGTTCGCTTAATGATGGGGACAATGGTGAGTAACTCCTCGGTTTCGCCGGAGTTTGAAATCGCTACAAATACATCATCACGAGTGACCATCCCTAAATCGCCATGACTTGCTTCGGCGGGATGAACAAAAAATGCGGGAGAACCAGTGGATGCAAAGGTGGCGGCTACTTTACGAGCAATGTGCCCTGATTTGCCAATGCCTGAGACAACAATCCGGCCGCGGCATTGTTCAAGCAGATGAACCGAAAGTAGCAAGGCTGACTGTCCTTCTTGAGCCAAGCGATCCCGCATTTTGCGAATCGCATCCGCTTCCAGATCAAGGGTGGCGCAGGCTAATTCCAGAGCGCGCTGGTTCTTTGCATTCATGGGGATAAGTATATGCTGACTACTCCCGTGCGGGATTTAAAGCCCAAGTTTTTCGAGATCTTTTTTCTTGATAGGGCTGGGATTAGCCTGCTTTTTAAGGAGGGGCTTTAAGTATTTTCCGGTGAAGCTAGCGGGGTGATTTGCGACCTCTTCTGGTGTTCCAGTTGCAATAATTTGACCACCGCCAGCGCCTCCATTCGGTCCAAGGTCAATTAACCAATCAGCAGTTTTGATCACGTCTAGATTGTGTTCAATGATCACTACGGTATTTCCTTGCTTTTTCAAGGTATGAATCACCTCAAGCAATAGTTTGATGTCATGAAAATGCAATCCCGTCGTTGGCTCATCAAGGATGTAAAGGGTCCGTCCTGTATCCCGCTTGGAGAGCTCCAGCGAGAGCTTGACACGCTGCGCCTCTCCCCCCGAAAGGGTGGTGGCGCTTTGACCAAGACAGACATACCCCAAACCAACATCGAGCAAGGTCTTGAGTTTACGTTTAACCACCGGAACAGCTTCAAAGAACTCATGAGCTTGCTCTACTGTCATCGATAAGACCTCATGAATATTCTTGCCTTTATAGCGGATATCCAGGGTCTCCCGGTTATAGCGTTTGCCATGGCACACATCGCAGGGCACATAGACATCAGGCAAGAAATGCATTTCGACCTTGAGGACGCCATCGCCTTCACAGGTTTCGCAGCGGCCACCTTTGACATTAAAAGAGAATCGACCCGCTTCATAGCCGCGTTCACGAGCAGCCGGGACCCCAGCAAAGAGTTCTCGGATCGGAGTGAATAGACCGGTATAGGTTGCAGGATTCGAGCGTGGTGTGCGGCCAATCGGTGATTGATCCACATTGATGACTTTATCGAAATGTTCAATACCGTCGATGTGATCGTGCTCTGCTGGTTCAGCGCTCGAGCCATAGAGGTGTTGGGCAACCGCATGATGCAGGGTGTCGTTGATCAAGGTTGACTTACCAGACCCAGATACGCCAGTGACACAAGTTAATAAGCCTACGGGGATGTGCGCATCCACTTTTTGCAAATTATTACCACCCGCACCAATGATGCTTAAAAAGCGACCATCATGTTCAGTACGCTTTTGGGGTACCGCGATATTTTCTTGGCCAGATAGGTAGGCACCTGTTAATGAATTAGGATTGCGTTCGACTTCGCTTGGAGTTCCTATTGCAACGATTTTTCCGCCATGCACACCCGCTCCAGGTCCAATATCAATCACATAGTCTGAAGCCCGAATCATGTCCTCGTCGTGCTCTACGACCAATACGCTGTTGCCAAGATCCCGCAGGTGTTTGAGGGTTGCAATTAAACGATCGTTATCGCGCTGATGTAAACCAATCGACGGTTCATCGAGAACATACATCACACCAGTGAGTCCAGAGCCAATTTGCGAGGCAAGTCGGATTCGTTGCGCTTCGCCACCCGAGAGGGTGTCGGCGCTGCGTTCTAAGGATAAGTAATCCAGACCGACGTCATTCAAGAAGCGCAAACGCGAGGCAATCTCTTTGATGATTTTGTCAGCAATTTCGCGTTTAGCGCCCTTTAATTGGATCGTATTGAAATAATCTTGGGCTTCGCGCAATGGTAGAGCGCTGATTTCATAAATAGCGCGCGCTTGCTGACCATCACCCACTTTGACAAAGCGCGCCTCCTTGCGTAAACGGGTACCGCCGCATTCTGGGCAAGCACGAATGTTTTGATAACGGGCTAATTCCTCACGAACAGCTCCTGAATCAGTTTCTCGATAGCGCCGCTCAAAATTAGCCAAGATCCCCTCAAAAGCGTGTTCGCGCACGACCGAGCGACCTTTTTCATTGAGATATTCAAATGGAATGGTTGTATCTCCGGATCCATGGAGGATCAGGTCCTGCGCTTTTTTGGGTAATTTCTCAAAAGGCTTTTCAAGGTCAAAGCCGCCAAACTTCGCTAAGGTTTGTAAGAGCTTGAAGTAAAACTGGTTGCGACGATCCCAGCCTTTGATGGCTCCTGCTGCTAGTGATAGGTCAGGATGCGCCACGACCCGTTTCGGGTCAAAGAAGGAGATGTGGCCGAGTCCATCACAGCTGGGGCAAGCACCCATCGGATTATTAAAGGAAAACAGACGGGGCTCAAGTTCTTGTAGTGAGTAGGAGCAAATAGGGCAAGCAAATTTGCTGGAGAAAATGGTTTCTTCTCCCGTATCCATATTGACCACCATGGCTTTACCATCGGCGAGTCGCAAGGCGGTTTCAAACGACTCAGCCAGCCGTTGCTGAATGTCCTCTTTGACACGAATTCGATCAACCACTACCTCGATCGAGTGCTTATCATTTTTCTTGAGATGAGGCAGATGATCAGCTTCAACGATCTCGGCTTTGGCGGCGTTGCTCGTACCACCGCCGGAGCGAATGCGAAAACGCACAAACCCCTGAGCTTGGAGATTTTCAAATAAGTCAACGAATTCACCTTTGCGTTCACTGACCACGGGAGCCAAGATCATCAGTTTGGCATCGGCTGGCATTGCCATAACCGTATCAACCATTTGCGAGACGCTTTGCGCTTCAAGAGCTAAGGCATGATCTGGACAGTAGGGGGTACCGGCTCGCGCGAAGAGGAGACGCAAATAATCATGGATTTCAGTGACAGTGCCAACCGTTGAGCGCGGGTTATGACTTGTCGCCTTTTGTTCAATGGAGATTGCAGGCGATAAACCCTCAATCACATCCACGTCAGGCTTTTCCATCAACTGCAAAAATTGACGGGCATAGGCTGAGAGTGACTCAACATAGCGACGCTGTCCTTCAGCATAGAGCGTATCGAAGGCTAAAGAGCTTTTTCCAGAACCGGATAAGCCGGTCAAGACCACGAGCTTTTCGCGGGGGATATCCAGATTGATATTTTTTAGGTTGTGGGTTCGGGCCCCACGGATTTTGATTTCGTTATTCATGATTTTTCAGCGTAACTTGTTAATATAGCCTTTTCCCATGAACTCTTCCGAACTACGCTCAACCCTTGCCCTTGCCGGTATCTTTGGCTTGCGGATGCTGGGACTTTTCTTACTGTTACCCGTTTTCTCCTTACATGCCAGGGATTTACCCGGGGGAGAAAATGCCTTATGGGTCGGTTTAGCCCTTGGAATTTTTAATATTGTTCAGGCATTTTTCCATATTCCCTTGGGAATTCTTTCGGATCGGGTGGGTCGTAAGCCTGTCGTTTTGTGGGGGTTGAGTTTATTTATTGCTGGTGCATTGATTGCAGCCAGTCGCGATGATTTGTTGTGGATTGCCATTGGGCGAGGACTCATGGGGGCAGGAGCAATCTCTGCCGCAGTGTCTGCTTGGGTGGCGGATTTAACGCGCGAGCAAGTGAGGACTGCGGCAATGGCGATTGTGGGGGGGAGCATTGGGATTTCCTTTGCCCTATCTTTAGTAATCGCGACGCCGATTTATCGGGCCATCGGCCTCGATGGCATGTTCTTGTTATTAGCACTATTGGGCTTGATTGGGTTTTTGGTTGCCTGGCTTTTGGTACCAAGTCCTCCAAAGCAAATTCGGGGTGAGCATCAGCCGCTCATGCAAATTTTTCTAAGACCTGAATTATTCCGACTCAATGTGGGAGTGTTTGTTCTCAATGCCACCCAAGTGGCCATGTTCCTGGTTGTTCCGCGATTACTCGTGGATGCAGGCATGCCATTAGACGACCATTGGAAAATTTACTTTCCAGTGGTCATTGTTTCATTCTTTCTGATGTTGCCAGGGATTATTTATGGAGAAAGGAAAAAGAAATTACGACTTGTTTTGCTGACAGCTGTTGTCATCCTATTGATTGCACAAATCATCTTCTTGCAAGCCCATTCCATAACAGCCATTGTCAGTGCACTGTTGATTTACTTTGTCGGATTTAATTTACTCGAAGCCTTGCAACCCTCAATGGTATCGCGTTGGGCCAAGGATGAAAAAGGAGCGGCATTGGGCATCTACAACACAACTCAGTCTGTCGGATTATTTACCGGCGCAGCACTCGGTGGACTCATGATGCAGCTTTTTGGAAACCTTTCGGTATTTATTGGCGGTACCGTTTTAATTATTGCCTGGCTTATAATTGCTTGGCCAATGCGTGATATTCCATCGTCGCAAACCGCAAAGTAGCTTTAGCCACACTTTTTATTTAATTTTCTTCGGGAGACAAAATGGCTTCAGTCAATAAAGTCATCATCGTTGGTAATGTTGGGCGTGACCCAGAAACTCGGTATATGCCCAGCGGTGACGCTGTCACCAATATTTCAGTAGCCACTTCAGATCGCTATAAAGATAAGCAAACAGGCGAGATGAAAGAAAACACCGAATGGCATCGCATTGCCTTTTTCGGTAAGTTGGCTGAAATTGCTGGTCAATATCTCAAAAAGGGTTCACAGGTGTATGTCGAGGGCCGCTTGCGGACTCGAAAGTGGACGGATCAAAGTGGACAAGAAAAGTATTCCACCGAGATCATTGCTGACAGCATGCAAATGCTCGGTGCACGAATGGCTGGCTCCGGAGAGGAATCGTCAGGCGGTCGTTCTAAGCCTGCGGAGAGCTCATCTAGCCCAAGCGCTAGTGCACTTGATGCAATGGATGACGATATTCCGTTCTAGTATTACTGCCTGGCGTGACGAATATTGTTGGGCCAGGCAGCATTGAAATCCGCCCGAAATGGATTAATATCTAAGCCGCCTCGTCGGGTGTAGCGCGCATAAACAGAGAGCTTTTCTGGTTGGCAGTGACTCTTAATATCGCAAAAGATTTTTTCAACGCAGTGTTCGTGAAATTCACCAAGCTGACGAAAGCCAATCAAATAGCGCAATAGTCCTTCCTCATCAATAGGCCGACCCTGGTAATAAATTTGTACGCTGGCCCAATCGGGTTGACCGGTAACCGGGCAATTGGATTTGAGTAAATGCGAGACCAGAGTTTGTGTAATTGGGGCCGAGTTCTGATCTGCACTCAGAAGCAGCGGGTCAGCAATCTGTGTTTGATCGACTTCAATATCAAGGCGATCGAGAAGTTGACCAGCCAATTCTTGTATCAGCGGGTATTTTTTTTGATCTTGTATTTGGGATGGATCAAGCAGTTTGATTTGCAATGTACTACCGAGGGCCGAAGCTAAATCGTGGCTCAGGCGCTCACGAACTGCATCACTATGTTCAAAGTGATGTTGATTGAGGCTATTGAGATAAAGCTTGAATGACTTTG
>JBBAQJ010000031.1:0-17190 GCA_040400365.1 Polynucleobacter sp.
TCATTACAACCCCGCGCACATGATTGCGATCACCTTATTTTTCACGACAACCCTCGCGCTTGCCATGCATGGCGCCCTGGTGTTGTCGTCAACGAATCCGCAAAAGGGCGAGTTTGTGAAAACCCCCGAACATGAAGATACCTTCTTTCGGGATTTGATTGGCTACTCCGTCGGCACTTTGGGTATTCACCGACTCGGCTTGTTCTTAGCCTTAGCCGCAGTATTTTGGAGCGCAGTTTGCATTGTCATTAGTGGACCATTTTGGACTCGTGGTTGGCCAGAGTGGTGGGGTTGGTGGCTAAACCTCCCCATTTGGTCATAAGAAGAATCGAGGGATAACGATATGGACTATCAAAATTTATTCACTCAGGTTCAGGTGGTTGCTGAACCGCATCATGGCTCACCGCTTAATCCCAGAAAGGATGAGCGTGAGCGTATTGGCAAACCATTTTTAGTCCATTTATTTGGGCGTTTAGGCAATGCGCAGATTGGTCCTATTTATTTAGGAACGATTGGGATTGCTTCCTTATTCTTTGGCATGATTGGCTTTCAGATTATTGGCTGGAACATGTTAGCCTCGGTGAACTGGGATCCCATCCAGTTTGTGCGCCAACTGTTTTGGTTATCGCTCGATCCACCATTACCCAAGCATGGCTTGAGTTTAAATATGCCACTCGCTGAGGGTGGGTGGTGGATGATGGCTGGTGCATTCTTAACCGCATCGGTCTTATTGTGGTGGTGGCGCACCTACCGACGCGCAGTTGCGCTTGGTATGGGTACGCATATCGCATGGGCTTTCCTTTCTGCAATTTGGTTGTTCCTGGTCTTGGGATTCTTAAGGCCGCTGTTGGTAGGTAGCTGGAGCGAAGGCGTGCCTTTTGGCATCTTCTCACACCTCGATTGGACCGCTGCATTCTCTTTGCGTTACGGTAATTTGTTTTATAACCCATTCCACATGCTCTCCATTGCCTTCCTTTATGGATCAGCGTTGTTATTTGCCATGCACGGCGCCACCATCCTAGCGGTTGGTCGGTATGGCGGTGAGCGCGAGATTGAACAAATTGTCGATCGCGGAACTGCATCGGAGCGTGCCGGACTATTTTGGAGATGGACCATGGGCTTTAATGCCACGATGGAGTCTATTCACCGTTGGGCCTGGTGGTTTGCCGTGCTAGTACCGCTGACTGGCGGAATCGGAATTTTATTAACGGGTACGGTGGTGGATAACTGGTACTTGTGGGCAGTCAAGCATGGGGTTGCACCAGCATACCCTGATGTGTATAGCATTCCCACGGTCGATCCAGCGGCGACTTTTGTGCCACCTCCACCCGTCGCGAAATAAGGAGCCATCATGAACTCAATTCAACGCATATTGAGCATTGCTGCTCTGATTGGCACCACATTATTATTGACGGCGTGTGAGCGCCCGCCCATCGAATCGGTACAGAATGGATTTCGGGGCACCGGTATGGCGATGGTTTACAACCCACGGACGCTAGAGGCGCAGGCCGAAAAGAATGAGGTCCCCGCAGGGATTCCTGCCGACCCTAATGGCCCCAAAGCAGGAGCCGTTTATAAGAACGTCAAAGTCTTAGGAAACTTGAGTGTTGCCCAGTTTACGAACTTTATGGTGGCAATGACCAGTTGGGTCGCGCCTGAGCAGGGCTGTGCTTACTGCCATAATGTCGCAAATTTTGCAGAGGACGCCAATTACACAAAAATTGTCTCGCGTAAGATGATCCAGATGACCCAACGCATTAACGTTGAATGGAAATCACACGTCGCAGAGACTGGAGTGACCTGTTATACCTGCCACCGCGGTAACAATATTCCACAAAACGTTTGGTTTACCGATCCAGCCAAGCCGCAGGGCAGTGGATTCTTAACCGGTAAGAATGGTCAAAATACGCCTTCCGCATCGGTCGGTGGGAGCGATTTACCCTATGACCCATTTACCCCATACTTATTAAAAGCGGAGAACATTCGTATGAATGGACCCACCGCATTGCCAACCGGAAATAAAAATAGTATTCAGGATACCGAAAAGGTATTTGGCTTGATGGTGCATATGTCGACCTCGTTGGGTGTGAACTGTGCCTATTGCCACAATACCCGCTCAATGCCCGAGTGGTCACAAAGTCCTCCACAGCGTATGACAGCTTGGTATGGCATTCGCATGGCACGTGATATCAATAACAATTACATGGTGCCCATCACCAATGTATTTCCTGCCCATCGATTGGGGCCAGAAGGGGATGTGGCCAAGGCGAATTGCGCAACCTGCCATCAGGGAGCCTATAAGCCTCTGTATGGAGTTTCGATGCTTAAAGATTATCCATTCTTGACAGGCACGCCTGCGCCGCGCGTTGCACCAAAGCCTGCTGAGAAGAGTAATACTGTTGCGATGAAGTAAAGAATGATGTAACCGGTACTTATGGCGTCCTTCGTGGCGCCATTTTTTTCTAAATTAGGAAGCCATGCTCAAACGAACCTACCTACCCAGTGATGACCGCCCGATTGGGGTGGTGATTGGGAGTGGTTTTGGTGGCTTAGCCGCAGCCATTCGGCTTTCTCATAAAGGGTATCGGGTTAAGGTATTCGAGAAGCTCGATAAGCCGGGTGGTCGCGCTTATGTGTATGAGCGTGATGGCTATACCTTTGATGCTGGACCGACCATCATTACCGCTCCCTTTCTTCTCGAGGAGTTATGGGAGTTATGTGGTGAGAAACTCGAAAATGATGTGGATCTCCGACTGATGGATCCGTTTTATCGGATTCGGTTCGATGATGGCAGCCATTTTGATTACACCGGTGATCTTAAGCGCATGCGTGATGAAGTCGCTAAATTCAGTCCAGCCGACTTACCGGGCTACGATCGCTTTCTAGCGGAGGCCGAGAAATGCTACCAATTAGGTTTCAAGGAACTCAGTAATGTCGCCTTTGACTCCCTAAGTGATTTATTCGAGGCCTTTCCATCCATGGTGAAGATGAAGGCTTGGGAGAGTATCTACACACTGGTTGCGAGGCATTTAAAGAACGACAAGTTACGCCAGGTGATGAGTTTTCATCCACTGCTCATTGGTGGCAATCCATTCTCGGTAACCGCAGTGTATTCACTTATTAATTCCTTGGAGCGTAAACACGGCGTGTTCTCAGCCATGGGCGGAACTGGATCCTTAATTAAGGGCTTAGTTCGTCTATTGGCGGATTTAGGGGTAGATGTGCAATGCAATCAGGAAGTGAAGCGCATTGAAGTACGTGATGGTAAAGCCGTTGGAATCACACTAGCAGATGGCAATTTTGTACCAGCGGATATCGTCGTTTCAAATGCCGATGCCGCCTGGACCTACCAGAAACTGATTGAACCACAGCATCGTAGGGTTTGGACCGACAAGAAAGTAGCGCGTAGTAAGTATTCGATGAGTTTATTTGTTTGGTACTTCGGGACGAATCAGCAATACCCGGATGTACCACACCACATGATTTTGTTAGGCAGGCGTTACCGCGAGTTGCTGGAAGATATCTTCAAGCGTAAGGTGCTGGCAAAGGATTTCAGCCTGTATCTGCATCGTCCAACTGCGACCGATCCTAGTCTTGCGCCAGTTGGTCACGATACATTTTATGTGCTCTCACCTGTGCCGAATTTAGATAGCGGCACCAACTGGCAAGAGACCGCAGAACCCTATCGTCAAGCGATTGCAGAGTATCTGGATCAATCGGTGCTGCCTGGTTTTCAGAAGCATCTCACCACTTCGTTTTGCACCACCCCGCAGGATTTTCAGGATCGGTTGTTATCGGTCAAAGGGGCGGCCTTTGGCTTTGAGCCACTCTTGTTACAAAGTGCGTGGTTTAGACCCCATAACCGCAGCGAGGATGTCAAAGGACTTTATATGGTGGGAGCCGGCACCCATCCTGGGGCCGGAATTCCGGGTGTTTTGTCGTCGGCGAAGGCCTTAATGTCAGTGGTTCCGCATCCAATTAATGTGGCCAAGGGGTATGCGCAATGAACCGCAGCTCTAAGCGCTTTGATGAGGATCTCAATGAATGCGTAGAAACCATGCGCGATGGCTCAAAATCCTTCTTTGCTGCATCGCGCGTATTGCCCAGTCGTGTGCGCGATCCCGCTACGGCTCTGTACGCGTTTTGCCGGATCACCGATGATATTGCCGATGCGGCTGATGCAACTGAGCAATCCATCATCACTCTCCAGGAACGATTGGATGCCATCTATTTAGGTCAACCCATAGATGAGGCGGCTGATCGGGCTTTGGCAGAGGTGGTGCGCGCCTTTGATATTCCTAAAGAATTGCCACTCGCACTGATTGAAGGATATGCTTGGGATACGCAATATCGTACCTACGAGACCTTTGATGAGCTACTCGATTACTGCTCGCGAGTTGCAGGCACGGTTGGCGCCATGATGTGTTTGATCATGGGAAAGCGTGAGCCCGAGACCGTGGCACGCGCCTGCGAACTCGGTCTTGCCATGCAGCTGACGAATATTGCACGCGATGTGGGTGAGGATGCGATGAACGGCAGGATCTATTTACCCATCGAGTGGATGCGCGAAGAAGGGCTTGATCCCAATGAGTGGTTAGCAAACCCACAATTTAATGAGGAAATCTCACGCGTCATTGCGCGGCTTCTCAAAGAGGCCGATAAACTCTATACCCAAGCCGAGATCGGAATCAGCGACTTGCCGTGGGACTGCCGCCCAGCGATTGCTGCAGCGCGCCTCATATATGCCGAGATTGGGCGTGAAGTTGAGCGTCTCAACCTCGACTCCGTATCGGTTAGGGCGGTGGTCTCGAAGCAGCGTAAGCTGATCCTATTGACGCATGCCACTTCAGCCATCATTGCAAAGTTCTCGATCCGACGTTTTAACCCCCAAGCACATCCATCAATTCAGTTCTTAATTGAGGCAGTCAATAAAACCCCGCATATTCGACATTACGGTGGAACCATCTACGAGCGAATGACTTGGGTCGTTGATCTACTCGAGCGCGTTGAGGAGCGAAAGCGGGATGCAGAAATGACCGTTGCCGATCGTTTTATTCAACCACTGCGCTAACCACGAATTAATTACTTTACCCTCGGCATCCGCCACGGCAACATAAATTGTACGGCCCAAGAAGAGAGTCTTGGAACATCGAGCGTCTCATGAAATGAAGTCACGCGCTCACCGAGGAGCTCGCTACTGAGAACTGAGCGTGCATAAAAAGGCGTATCTTCCAGAGTTTCTAGAATGGTTAGTTGGGCATCCTTCGGGTTGCGCATTTGCCTCTGAATTCGCCAACCTGTTTTTGGTAGAGCTTGACGGGGAGGGGGCTCAAAGTGCTCAATGCGACCATCGGGAGTAAAAATAAGTCCCAAGACTTGCTCCACTCCATTACGCTGGCGCACATCGTAAATGACGGCAGTACGTTCTCCGCTTAATTGTGCGCGTGACCAATCCCAATCCTTAAATGGAATCGCAATTGGTTCATCCCCCTCATTGGAATCAAAATACGCATTACCCTGCCACTTGATGTTGGGGGACTCCAGTTCAACCTCAATCCGAGCGGCAGGGGCTAAGGGCCCCCAGCGATGCTTATGCTGATCATCCAGATGGGTCGAGAAATTAAATAATTGTTTTGGGTATAGCTTGAAATGCCCAAGGACGCGTTGACCAAAGGGAACGGCGCGCTCCACAAAATCAACCCGTAAATGATCGCCATTCCAATGGAGGCTGCTGGGCCCAATCACAAACTCAGTTTGATTGCGAGAAATACTTGCCGCACTTCGCTCGGTCATGGTCCAGCGTTTATTACCTGGACTGTAGATCGCTAAATTAATCGCGCAATGGTTTTCTGGATTGACTTGGGCGTGGCGACGGCGTGCTAAGGCATAGTAGGGAGAGAACACGCTCCCCACAAATGCAATCATGACCAGACCATGCTGGCCATCATCACTCAAGGCGTCGACGTACCACCAGAGATAAGCACCCGACCCGACCGCTTGGTCAAACCGAGGTGACCCATCAGGGTTGCGGCCGCCATACGACCTGATAGGGCCGCCATGGGCACTCCCGCTCCCGGATGCGCGCTGCCCCCCGCTAGATAAAGACCCGGTATTGCTGTTTGGGCTGCTGGCCGTCGAAAGGTATCCATCCAGCCGTGATTGGCTTGGCCATAAAGAGCTCCACCCGTTGCTGGAAAGAGACGATGAAAGTCCTGTGGCGTCGTGCGCGTCACCGTTGCATCCGCTAAGGAGAGATTGAGGCCACAATGTTCGAGTAGGGAAAGGGATTTTTCTTGACATGATTCAATCTCAGATAAAGTGGGTTGTTGGTGATCGCCAGTGGCTGGTGCATTGACTAAACACAAGAGTCGCTCTCCATCCGGATGTGAAAGATGACGATCGGTTTGATCTTGGGCGCAAATGTAAACCGTTGGCTTTTGTGGCAAACGCTTGCGGTAGAAAATATCCGTGAACTCGCTATCGTAATCCGAGTCAAAGAATACGTTATGCCGAATCAGTGGAAAGCCTTTTGGCTTTGCGTACATTGACCAGGTAATCGCAGAGAGCGATCGAGTGGTTTGGGTGATTGGGGAAGCATGACGATTGGCCTCACCAAGTAGCCCCGTTTGGAGGGCCATCGCATCGCCATTAAAAATAACCGATTGCGTTTGAATCGTCTCACCATTACTTAAGCGAACCCCAGAGACCTTTCGGTTTCGTTGCAAAATCGCATCGCAGCTCACGCCACAGATAAAGCGCACACCTTTGGCGCGTGCTAGATCAGTGAGTGCTTGCGTAATAGCAATCATGCCACCTTGCACAGCCCACACCCCTTGCATTTCTACATCCGCGATGAGCATTAGGGTTGCAGGTGCTTGAAACGGTGAGGAGCCACAGTAGGTCGCATAGCGACCAAAGAGTTGATGTAAGCGCGGGTCTTTAAAGTAGCGACCTAAACTTTTCCAAAGATCATTAAATAGACCAATCTCATAAAGAGCCTTCGAGCCAGTCGACCCTAAATCACTCATCATGCCCATCATGGAGGGGCGTTGCGATAACATATATGGCTTTTCCAGGGCGCGATTGAGTTTGCGGGTTTGCTCACAAAAATCAAGGAAGCGTCGTGCCTCTGCAACACCAGCAAAATCTTCAATCGCTTTGGCAGATTCATCGCGATCGGCAAAAAGATCTAAGCGCTCGGTTTGACTCCAGGCATGGCGAGCTAATATTTTTAAGGGTTCAATCTTCAACACATCTTCCAGTCGTGAGCCTGCGTTGGCAAAGATGCCATCAAAGACCCAGCGCATGGTAAATACCGTTGGTCCAGAATCAACCCCATGACCAGCACAGTCGATTTGTCGGATCTTGCCCCCAAGGTTTTCTTCTTTCTCAACCACGATGACTTCAAGACCCGCACAAGCAAGCTCAAGAGCACTTACCAAGCCACCGATGCCGCCACCGATCACGACAACAGGTTGATTGCCAAGGGATTTAGGCAAGCGATCTTCCTTTCCACGTTCCGGTTGCATCAAACGGTTGAAAACGAACAAACATCGATTCAGAAAAATACTGCCCTTGCATCGCTGATTTGATCGCTGCTAAATGAGCGCCAGAGCGGGCATAGGCATCCATAGCGGCTTGCGATTCCCAGATCGTAAAAGTCGCTTGCCGCAAGATCGGCGCCTCACCCACACCTGCAGAAATCAAGCAGCCGTCGGTATGTAATAAATCGACCTCGGCAGGTGGCGCTTTCGTCCAAAACGATACCGCTTTTGAAGGCTTTATCGATGCGCGCGTGAGCGAAGCAATCGGTCCTGAGCTTGGTGGCGCGATGGATTCACTTAATTGATGGCCAGACCATCGACCTTTGACGGAGTAGGCACGAAGCTTCACGGTAAATAGTTCATGGGCATGGTCTTGATACCACTTGAGCAAAGGCGATTCGTAAATAAATGCATTCGCATACTCTAAAGAATCAAAGAGGCTGAATAGACCTTGATGAGTTCCACTCGGGCTCACGGAGAACCCCGCATTTTTGCCAGACCCCATGTGCTTTTGTAAGACTAAGCCTTTGGGTCGATAGGCGCTAAATCGATTAAACATGAGCCGGCCAATACCAGCGAGTTTGGCTTGCGGTTGGATGCTGACCAAGCTCATGACCGCTACCTGTGATGACATCTTATTCCTCGATGTCGCTATCTTTGCTTTGATCGCTCAGATTGTATTTACGTAATTTGATGTAGAGACTTTGCCGTGACAAGCCCAGCATCTCTGAGGCCGAAACGCGATTACCTCGCGTGAGATCGAGCGCAGCTTTAATGCAAAGCTGCTCAATCAGATCAGTGGTCTCATTAATAATTTCTTTTAAAGGTAAACGCCCAACCAGTTGCGTGAGCTCCTCGCTCGAACGGGTAATGGATTCTTCGGGTTGGATCTTCGAGCGAATCCGGGAACCAACCTCACGAATCGTAAATCCCAAACAGGAATGCGGGTAAGAGACTGATACAGCAGAGATCTCAACCGGATGCAGGGTTCCAAAAGAATCGCGAATCGATGTCGCAAATAACTTAATCGATCCTTTTTCTTGAAGATTGGAGAGCATGACACGCAAATCGACGCTCGAACGCTCGAGCCAACGCTCGAGGGGCTCATTTAAGATTTGATCGAGCTTATCAGCCATGATCAAGCGTAAGAACGCTTGATTAGCAGTTAATATTTTTCCTGCCAAATTTGTCACGATAAAGCCATCGGGTGCATTCTCAAGCGCTTGGATGACTAATGATTGTGCGCTAGCGTCTTGACGATCAATGAATTCACCAGAGCGCTTAATCGTAATTAATAGTAAGGATTGATTTTCATTGCGAAATGGTGCGGCCGATAAAAATGCTTCTTGACCATTCAGTAACTTGGTATTTAAATCCGCGGCGGTACTGGTATAGGCAACCTTGCTCAACAAAGACTGTGCCTGAATCCGATCGCCCTTGGCTAAATAATCAATCAGTGAGCGACCATTGAGTTTTTTAATGGATTCGCTCAATAAATCAGCTGCGCGCGGATTCGCCTCAACAATCTTGAAGGTATTCGCATCAAGAACGAGTACGGCCTCTGAAGCCATTTCGAATAAAACTCGATAGCGGGTTTCGAGTTGACGTAGGCGGGTGTAATCACGTTCAATCGCTTGCTGAGCGTCAACTAGGCGTTGTTGTAGGAGAGAGATCTCTCGCAAATCCCTAGCGAGCGCAATGACTTGACCTGAACTACCGATTTTTAGTGTTGCGCAGAGTAGGGGCAAATCACTCGCCCCCGGCATTGGAACATTAATTTGCCGAAAACGTGAGAGAGAGGATTCATTGGCATCCGTTAAGAGCGCCTGAATCTTCGGACGACTCTCTACAGTGACCATATCAATCCAGGATTTACCAACCCAGTTTTCTAAATTAGGACTTCGTAGATCTGGGTTACCAAAGGCAATACTTTGAATCACACCCGCTGAATTGAGCGTCAGCGAGATGTCTGCCGAGGCCTCGACGAGATTGGCAATCTCCTCGGGGTTTAATTGCCCAAAAGTGTGAGTGGTGCTGGCAATATTGGTCACGGGCTTAGTCTTTTAATGGTTTTTCTCAAACACGCGATTTTAAGATATTCTCAGCGGCAATTACTGCATCTGGGGCACTCAAGGTACAGATATCAGCGGCACATTGATTCATTAAATCTGGCTTCGCATTAAAGAGCGCGCCCCCGGCCATAATCCCAATTTGAGAGTTAGCAGAACATTGCCGGATTGCTTTAACTAATTCCTGCATAGCATCCCATTGCAGTTCATATGAAATCGAGATTCCAACAATATCAAATGCTTGCTCGCGGCATAACGATAGGATTTCTTCGCTGGAGGGGTTGGCTACCGTTGTAACATCCCAACCTGCTTGGATAAAGAACTCGCTCAACATCAATACGCCCATGGTGTGTTGAGAGTGGGGCATTGCAAATAACAAGGCCTTCCCTGAGTGGGTCTTGAATTCACTTTCATTATTTCGGAAGTCCGGACTAAGTTCTTGCATGATTCGTTGAACTCGACCGAGGGCGAGGGTCACGGTTGTAAAACTTTGCTCATCGAGCTCCCAATAGCAGCCTAGGCGTCTTGCCGCGGGTGCAATTAAGTCGAGATAGATCTCATTTAAGCCCCGACCTTCAAGACGTAAGGCTTGAATATATCCAAGGCAAATATCGTTTGAGCTATGAATGAGCAGTTCGGCAAAGTGTTTAACTTCATCGCTGGATATTGGCACCCCAGCTTTCTTGGAATCAGCCTCAGGACGATTCTGACCATGTTGCATGAGGAGGCGGGGAATAATTTGTGCCTCTATGGTTTTGTTAAGTAGATTGGTGAGCTCATGGGAGGTGGGCGAATCCACTTTCTTGGAAATATCGGTATTGAAGCGTGGTTTTCTGTGCCATGTTTGGCCTTCCTTGCCTTCTGCTGCGTGATTACCGTTTCTCGGTAGATTAAATTGATCCACTCTTAACCCCTAAGCCATTTACATATGTTGCGATGCAATATTTATTGCATTCCAAGCACCTTTTTTCAGGTAATTCCTCCTAGAAATCCAACTAAAAATAGGCTAATCCAGGCCAAAAACCTTCCTTTTTTGACCAATTTCCATAAGGTTTACCACTAGGAGCTTAAACTGTCAAAATAATTTGACATTAATAAGGGTTTATTCCTAGATTTGTCTACATAAAAAAGCGTAAACTTAGGTTTACATATTTATATAGGAGCCAGGCTGCGTAAGGAAAAAAGCACATGGCAAGTCAAATTCACCCCATTTATACACCCGAAGAGCGAGTGCGACGCGATCGTTCGAAATGGACATTGGTTCAGGGAATCTTGGCGCCCGTGCAATTTGTGATTTTCTTGGTCAGTCTGTATTTGGTGATTCGATTTTTAACCACGGGGCAGGGCGAGTTTGCCGCCAATGTCTCGATCGTGATCAAGACCTTGATTCTTTACACGATCATGATCACTGGCAGCATTTGGGAGAAAGAGGTATTCGGTAAGTATCTTTTTGCCCCCGCTTTTTACTGGGAAGACGTATTTAGCATGCTGGTTTTGGCATTGCACACCGCTTACTTAATCGCATTAACGTTTGGGTTTTTAGAGCCCCGCGCTCTGATGGTATTGGCCCTATCGGCTTATTTGGCGTATGTGATTAATGCTGCCCAGTTTCTGTGGAAGCTCCGTCAAGCTCGTTTACAAGAGTCAAGTCAATGCTCCGATCAGGTGATGGCATGAACCGCGTGATTCCTTTACAGCCCACAACCGATACGTGTGATTCGGCTGATCGCGCAATCCTCAAAGAACGAGGCCAACGCGAGGTGTTTTGTGGTCTGACCGGCATCATTTGGCTGCATCGCAAAATCCAGGATGCTTTTTTCTTAGTGGTTGGTTCGCGCACCTGTGCGCACTTGGTGCAATCCGCTGCGGGCGTAATGATTTTTGCAGAGCCACGTTTTGCCACAGCGATTATTGACGATCATGATTTAGCTGGACTAGCCGATGCCAATGAGGAACTCGATCGCGTAGTTGATCAGCTCCTCACCCGCAGACCCGATATCAAAATGCTCTTCTTGGTGGGTTCGTGCCCGTCCGAAGTGATCAAGCTTGATCTCTCCCGTGCCGCTGAGCGTTTAAGTAAAACGTATACGCCCCGCGTACGCATTCTTAACTACTCAGGGAGTGGAATTGAAACCACCTTCACCCAGGGTGAAGACGCTTGCCTTGCGGCGCTTGCCAAAGAAATTCCGCAGCATACACAACATCATCCAACGCAAGGAGAGGTGGACTTATTGATCGTTGGTTGCTTGGCCGATATTGTCGAGGACCAGTTCTCCCGCATCTTCAACGATCTGGGAATTCGATCCTATGCATTCTTCCCACCAAGACGATCGGGTGATATTCCGCGCCTAGGACCGAATACCCGGTACTTGCTCGTACAACCATTCTTAACCGATACCGCTCGCGTCCTCGATGATCTAGGTGCAAAGCGGATTCCAGCCCCATTCCCACTTGGTGTCGAGGGGACAGAGGCGTGGTTTGCTGCCGCAGCTAAGGCATTTGGAATCGATCCAAATCGTGTTGAGGCAGTCATTGCACCCAAGCGTCAACGTGCAAACCTAGCGCTTGAGCGCCAACGGCAAGTACTCAATGGCCGCTCAATCTTTTTCTTTCCAGACTCGCAATTAGAAATCCCACTGGCGAGATTCTTGCACCGCGAACTGGGCATGCAGTTGACTGAAATTGGGATGCCCTATATCCATCGCCAACATCTGGCGGAGGAACTGGCGTTATTGCCAACCGAAGTGAGCCTATCCGAAGGGCAGGATGTGGAGAAGCAATTGGATCGCTGCCGTAGTTACCGCCCCGACATGGTGGTTTGTGGCTTAGGTTTAGCAAATCCACTCGAGGCTGAGGGGCTGACCACGAAGTGGTCGATTGAATTGGTGTTCACACCGATTCAAGGATTTGATCAAGCAGCGGATCTGGCCGAACTCTTTGCGCGGCCATTGGTGCGCAGAACCAAATTGGCGGCTTAGGGGAGCTCATGAAATTAACGCTCTGGACCTACGAAGGACCTCCTCACATTGGTGCAATGCGTATCGCCACTGCAATGGAGGGCGTGCATTACGTCTTGCATGCACCACAAGGCGATACCTATGCGGATTTACTCTTCACCATGATCGAGCGCATGAACAAGCGCCCACCGGTGACCTACACCACCTTTCAGGCACGAGACCTTGGTGGAGATACCGCTGAGCTGTTCAAAGATGCCGCACGTTCTGCTTATGCGCGTTTTAAACCAGACTTACTCATGGTGGGTGCGTCATGTACTGCGGAGTTAATTCAGGATGATCCGGGTGGATTAGCGGCTGCATTGCAGTTATCGGTTCCCGTATTGCCATTGGAACTGCCCGCCTACCAAAAGAAAGAGAACTGGGGTGCAGCAGAAACTTTCTATCAAATGGTGCGCTTGTTAGGTAAAGATTACGTTTTACCTCCAGGAGAGAAACGCAAACCGCGGCCTGCTGGATTGCCACCGAGTTGTAATATTTTGGGACCAACCGCTTTAGGATTTCGGCATCGCGATGATTTGGTCGAGATTCGGAAGTTGCTTAGACAGATTGGCGTGCGCGTGAACGTGGTTGCACCCTTGGGCGCTAAACCTGAAGATATTGCGCGCTTGCATGAGGCAGACTTTAACGTGGTCCTCTATCCCGAGGTGGCCAATAGTGCAGCCCAGTGGTTAAGTAAAAACTTTGGGCAACCCAGCACCAAAACCATTCCGATTGGATTTAATGCAACGCGCGCTTTTATCGAAGAAGTATGTACGCTTGCACAAATCCATTGTGATATTGATGAGCTGACTAAGCGCTCGCGTGCTCGCTGGTATGCCTTGTCGGTTGACTCAACCTATTTAACTAATAAACGCGTCTTTATTTTTGGTGATGCAACCCATGCAATTGCAGCTGCAAAAGTTGCATCCCAAGAAATGGGCTTTCAGGTTGTTGGTCTTGGTACCTATAGCCGAGAGTTAGCTAGGGAAGTGCGAGAGGCTGCTAGCCAGTATGGCATTGAAGCCTTGATTACAGATGATTACCTAGAGGTCGAGCAACGCATTACCGAGTTACAGCCCGAGTTGATCTTGGGTAGTCAGATGGAGCGTCATATCGCCAAACGTCTCAAGATTCCGTGTGCCGTCATCTCAGCACCAATTCATGTGCAGGACTTCCCAGCACGTTATTCTCCACAAATGGGGTTTGAGGGGGCCAATGTTCTCTTTGATACCTGGGTCCATCCATTGATGATGGGCTTAGAAGAGCACTTGATCGGCATGTTCCGTGAAGACTTTGAGTTTCATGATGGCGCAGCTCCGTCACATTTAGGCCATGGGCATCAACGCACCCCCGCGAATGAGGCGAATGTCGCATCTGAGCCCGCACCGGTTCCTGAGGTAGCGGTTGCTAACGGTGCACCAGTAACTGAGAGTGTGTGGGAGCCAGAAGCACAGAAAGAGCTCAATAAGATCCCATTCTTTGTGCGCGGCAAAGCAAAACGCAATACCGAGCGCTTTGCGATTGAGCGCGGTTTACTAACCATTTCTTTAGAAACTTTGTATGACGCAAAAGCCCATTTTGGACGCTAAGCGCACTGGAGCCATGTTATGAACGTAGTGAATATTCCTGTAAGTGAGATGAAGTCAAGACGACCCGACGGGGAGGGTAGTGTTCAGGTCCAGCTCGATCCCAATTTAAAGATTGGGAAAGCAAAGGTCTTTGCGGTTTATGGCAAAGGCGGAATTGGCAAGAGCACCACTTCCTCGAATCTCTCGGTGGCCTTCTCCAAATTAGGTAAGCGTGTGATTCAGATTGGCTGTGATCCAAAGCATGATTCCACCTTCACGCTCACTAAAAAATTGATGCCGACTGTGATTGATGTTTTAGAGAAGGTCGATTTTCATTCGGAAGAGTTACGCGTCGAGGACTTTGTCTACGAAGGCTATAACGGTGTCATGTGCGTCGAAGCCGGCGGCCCTCCAGCAGGAACTGGCTGTGGTGGGTATGTGGTGGGGCAGACTGTCAAATTACTCAAAGAACATCACTTGCTTGACGATACCGATGTGGTCATTTTTGATGTACTAGGCGATGTGGTTTGCGGTGGCTTTGCAGCACCCTTGCAGCATGCGGATCGTGCCCTGATCGTCACGGCCAATGATTTTGATTCAATCTTTGCGATGAATCGCATTGTGCAAGCGATTGGTGCTAAAGCTAAAAACTATAACGTGCGCTTAGGCGGTGTGATTGCCAATCGCAGTGCCGGTACTGATCAGATTGATAAGTTCAACGAAAAAGTAGGCCTCAAGACGATGGCCCATTTTCCAGATTTGGATGTGATTCGTCGAAGCCGCTTAAAGAAATCGACACTCTTTGAAATGGAGCAATCGCCAGAGCTCGACAAAGTACAGCAAGAGTATCTGCGTTTAGCAGCAGCCCTCTGGGCTGGCGCAGATCCTCTACCAGCAGTACCTATGAAGGATCGTGACATTTTTGATCTCTTGGGATTTGATTAATCAGGGCTTCATCATGCAAGAGCATTCGTATCTCGAAAAACGCAGTCAGTTACAGCAGTACTTTGATCGGACTGCCTTTGATGCTTGGGCAAAATTAACGTCCACTGCTCCGGTAAGTGGTATTCGTAAAACGGTACGGGCAGGGCGCGATGAGATGCGCAATGTCCTTCTCAGTTACTTGCCTAATGACCTCCATGGACAGCGAGTTTTGGATGCAGGTTGTGGTACGGGTGCGCTAGCCGTCGAATTGGCTAAGCGCGGTGCACAGGTGATGGCCACCGATATCTCACCAACTTTGATTGACTTGGCACGCGAGCGCTTACCGACGGACTTGGGTCAGGGCGCAATTGAGTTCTTTGCTGGCGATATGTTAGATCCCACCTTGGGAGATTTTGATCACGTGGTTTGTATGGACTCCATGATTCATTACCATCGCCGCGATATTACGAAGGCTCTTGCAGGACTTGCGCAACGGACTCGGCAACGTATTGCATTCACGTTCGCACCTAAGAATCCATTTTTATCCACCATGATTACTGTAGGACGTTTATTCCCTCGCGGTGATCGTGCGCCCTTTATTGAGCCAGTTGCTGAGCAAACCCTGGCGAAATTAATCACACACGAGCCCGATCTGACTGCTTGGAAGATTGATGCGACCCAAAAGATCGCACGCGGCTTTTACATTTCGCAAGCGATGGTACTAACCCGATGATGCGCACGATGAACCTTAATCTTTTCTCAGCCTGGCGTCGGATCTCGCCACGGTTCATGCCATTTTCTGATGTGGCAACGAAAGACCTCCCTTTAAGTAAATGGTTGCGTTTGGCATTGTTTCAAGTATCGGTAGGGATGGCGACGGTGATGCTAATTGGTACCCTCAATCGCGTCATGATCGTCGAGATGGGCGTGCCCGCAAGTCTCGTCGCGTTGATGGTGGCACTGCCTTTATTGTTTTCTCCATTTCGTGCACTAGTGGGATTTAAGAGCGATCACCACCGCTCGTTTTTGGGTTGGAAGCGCGTTCCGTATATTTGGCTGGGGAGTTGGTTACAGTTTGGCGGTCTTGCCATCATGCCATTCTCTTTGATCTTATTGTCTGGTGATTCCAACTGGCCCCACTGGTTTAGTTACATTGCTGCAGCACTGGCGTTCCTATTGGTTGGTGCGGGTATGCAAATTACCCAAACGGCAGGCTTAGCGCTGGCCTCCGATTTAGCAACGACCGAATCCCGTCCTCGAGTGGTGGCCTTGATGTATGTGATGTTTCTAATTGGTATGGTCTTCAGTAGCGTTTTATTTGGACTATTACTGAGTAATTTCTCACCACTGCGCTTAATCCAAGTGGTGCAGGGTGCTGCTGCACTGACGATGGTACTAAATCTAATGGCACTCTGGAAACAAGAGGCACGCCAACCGAAGACGAAGGAGCAACTCTGTCAAGAGCCAATCACTCGCTTTAAAGAATCCTGGAATCAATTTGCCAAGCAAGACAAAGTGATTCGATTCTTGATTGCTTTGGGGATGGGCACTGCAGCCTTTAGCATGCAAGACATCATTTTGGAGCCCTATGGGGCCGAGGTGCTTCATCTGTCGGTGAGTGCCACCACCTTGTTAACCGGCTTGACCTCAATCGGGGCCTTATTGGCATTTATGTTGGCAGCCAAGGTCCTAAATCGTCAAATTGATTCCCATCGCTTAGCTGCGATTGGCGCTCTGTGTGGGATCTTTGCTTTTACCTGCGTCATCTTCTCCGAACCATTACTCGCACCTAATTTATTTCGAGTTGGCGCATTCTTGATTGGTTTTGGTGGAGGCTTATTTGCCGTTAGCACCCTCGCAACTGCCATGAGCTTTGATTCCTTAGGAATGAATGGTCTAGTTATTGGTGCCTGGGGTGCAGTGAGTGCTACTGCTGCAGGTTTAGCGATTGGTTTGGGTGGGGTGATTCGGGATGTGGTTTCCAGCTTAGCTGTATCGGGATCGCTTGGATCTGTTTTAGTTTCACCAGGAACGGGTTATAGCTTTGTGTATCACATTGAACTATTTTTGTTGTTTGCAACCTTAGTTG